>JAFPAK010000247.1 GCA_017390825.1 Clostridia bacterium | reverse complement strand
CATATCATTCGGTATTCAATATGCTTGTTCAGTCTGATTTAAGATATGTGGGTGCGTCCCTTCCGATTGTAACATATGTCCCCTTTGTTTTGTTAGTATACAAAAACCGTAAGAAAAGGAGTGTAAGCAAATGAAGAAATTCAAAAAAATCTCTTTGATTGTCATGTCAATAATGCTGTGTTTGACAGTTTTGTGTCAGACAGCAACTGCGGCGTTTCTCAATTCCGGTAATGTAAGCGAACGCTATATCAAGGACATTAAACTGATTTATGCTGACAACGTAGCTGAAGCCAAAACACAGCTTCCTAAAGATTACAGTCTGCTTGAAAACAACCTTAATGAAGGCACCGGTGAGCTCGGTGTATATATCTGCTACAGCACAACCAAAGACCCTGAAGAAGCAATTACTGATATTAAAGTAATGCACGAAAGCGGCGGTTTCCAAAGAACAGATTTCAAAGCATCTCTCAACGATGCAATAGACGGTGTTTATAGCCTTGCTCAGGAAATGACAACCGCTATAAACGAATTTATACAGAACTACAACAACGGTGTCCCTGCTGCGGTTTATGCAAAAGAAGCTCTCGACTATTTTCAGTATGACGCAAACACTCTTCTCGGTGACTTTATGATAAGCGGCAAGGGTACTTATCAGGATTACGGACGAATGATTCTTATGTGTCATGAGGATATCCTGAATCCGATCCTTTCACTTCTTGCCCTCGGTGTTCAGCAGAAGTCAGGTGAAAACTGGATTGACAGACTCGCAAATGTTGACCCCACAGCTTACGGTTCAGCTCAGGATGCAAAATACCGTGAGCGTGCAACAAAGCTCAGACCCATTCTTCAGCAGTTCAATGACATATATTGTTATGTTATGGGTTATTATGACACAACCTATACTTATGAAGACCTTACAGATGAAAATGATAAAGAGCTTTTCACACAGATGGCAGAAAATAAGGATATGTTTACTGTTTTGCAGACAATACTCCGCAGCTATAGTGTCGGCATCCGGAATACTGATGAATACGGTGCATGGACTGCAGAGGATATGTTTACAATCGGTCTTAACAATACAATGAATCTCTATGAAAGCTATGCCCTTATTGAGTGCCTTACACCGGGTCAGGAAATTATGCTTCGTCTGACAGGCCCCTATAATTTTATTATCGGCTCACAGAACACTGACGAGGTGCTTGAAGAAGCAAGAAAAGCAATCGTTGAAAATCTTGATACAGATGAAAAAGTTCCCATTTGGGACGGTGTTAATCTCGATATATTTGAGCAGGAGGTCGGACTTACAAACGAAGCTCAGCGCAGTATCGCTGCGGGTAAGCAGTACGATATTTTTGCTAAAGATGTTGACACTCTCGCTCAGAAGTACAGAGATATCGCAAGTGTGGTATCAAGTGCCTTTACAATTGCATCATGTTCGGTTCTTGTTACAAAATGTGCTTTGGTTTTAGCTCCGAAAATTTTCAGTAAATTCGGATGTCTTGCTATAGCTAGTGCTATTACGGCCTTTGGATCGTCAGCGATTGTAACTACTCTTCTCACGGTTCTTGGTATAACCTTTACTGTTGTAAGCATTGTCTGTTCAATTATTATTACCTTCTTCCTTGAAGATATCATAGCTTGGATGCTTACTGAGGATTACGATCGAACTTCTATACCTAAGTATATGGTTGACGAGGCTATAAATAAAGAAGGTATTTCAACCTATGCATATTACCAACGAGTGGATAATGTCAGAACTGATGAACAGCTGGAACTTGATACAGAGGATAACGAAAGCGGCTCAGATATCAACGCAAATGAAGGCTACAGGTGGATGGCTCTTTATACTTCAAATAAGTCAAGTCTAGGTAATCCCATTAAGGCAGATTTTCTGCTTGTAACCGAAACGGGTACTGATAAAGAAGGTTATGTGCCTCTTGCAATGTTTGGCAAAACTGTTGCTGAAAACCTCAACGGTTATGCTGACAAAGTATCCTCAAAGTATCCTGCACTTTACCTTCATTATTCTCAGGATAATACTACTCCCGTTGAAAGCGAAAAAATCTACATCAGCCATATCCGAGTTGAAAGCGCTAAGCATGAGGATGAGGCTAAAAAGAAACTTACAGACAGCGGGTTCCTTGTGTTTAACCATGATTTCGGTTGTAAAGATAGCGAATCAACATTTATCGGTTATAAGCTTACTGCAAATGCAAATGACGCTGTAAGAGACATTCGTCTTCTTTATAACTGCAACAGCTCCAGTGTAACTTTTGGTGATCTCAACTACGGAGCAATGGGTACCATCGGTAATTTCTCACTTATGGTAAGCTCAACAAGCTCAAATCCTGCACCTCCCGTTCTGCATCTTGCAGTTTATGAAAAAAATGTCCTTCCCGATGCAAATCTCGGCTATGAACCCGTAAATGAGTTCTCAGGCGGTATGGCACATCCACTTGGCAGAACTGATTACAGACTTTACTTTATGCCCGAAACTACCTTTACAACGGGCCCTGATTATCTTGCAGGTATCAAGAGCGACGTTTATTACTACAATACATTTACATCAAATACCGGTTACAGTCATCCTATTGAATATTATGATGAGACCGATATGTTTGAAAACAGTGTTGACAGCTACAGAGCTTATAAGGCTCAGAACTATGGGGAGCAGTTCTTAGATTTCGATTCTCAGACACACTTCTATTTTGCTGCGAGAAACAGCAACGATTCCAACAACTATGTCAACCTGGCATACAAATACACTACTACCAAAAATCCCTACCGTGCAATCTATGGCGTTACGGCTAATAAGAGTAACGGTCTCGACAGATTTGCAGATTCAGTTGATTACGCTAATGTGGGATATGTGCTTGCCGCTGCTGAACTCAGTTACAACAGTACCTTCTATACAGGATATAAATTTCCTTATAAGGGCGATAATAATAAAAAAGAGTTCGGAGACTATTATTCCTATTATTTTGCACATGAAAACAGCACTATTACCTACTATAGCTCAAAAAACAGCTACGGTAAGGCTGATGCATGGTATCAGGATCTTTCTCCTTCCCAACGTACGGCAGTACACTCAGAGGAATATGTATTCAATCAGGACATCACTCAGGTGTTATATAACAGCAAGGTGAATGCACTTTACCTTTCGGGTTATCAGGCAGACAGAACACCGCTTACAGTGAATGATATTATCCTTTCCAAAACACCTTTGGGTACAAGTGAAATTCCTTCAAACTTCACACCTGTTATCTGTATGATAGGTGACAGTGCTGAGCCTGCAAATATTGTTCCTTCAGCGGGTAATGCCGTTATCGGTGTGCGCCCAACATTAGGCGGTTTAAGCTCTGAGGATGTAAAAGCGGTTCTTTATGATAAGGTATATATGTATTTCCGCAATGAAAAAACAGAAAAGGGAAAGACAGTTGCTCAGAGCAATCCCAAAGAAGGAAAGTACGTATCAGCTATCTATATTGAATCAAGAGAAGAAATCCGCGAATCTAACATCAAGAACAGCAAAACAGATGAAGAAATTCTTTGTGAAAACATAGGCAAGGCAGTTGTTGAAAATAGCCTTTTCGGTAAAGGTGCAACAACCACTTACAGAATTAACATCAACACCGAATTCGATGAGGATGACGACATAGAAAGTGCCAATTACACCTATGTGGGTATTCAGAAATCCGACAAGGCAAGTGAAGCGCTTACTGATATCAGACTCTATGTTGCCAAAAAGGGAGAGCGTCCCGAACCGGAAATCAATAGAACTATTACATATAACGGAGAAACCTTCCCTGTTAAATATACACGTGTATCTCTTGCGAGTCTTACCGAACAGGGTGATAAGAGCGATGCTGACTGTGCTCTTGAGCGTCAGGTTTATGTCTATGTTTCAAGCCATCCCTCTTTAGGTGCTCCGATTACAGAAATCAGGATGTCAGATATGTTCTCTTATGATGATTTTGAGCCTGTACTCACAATGGATAACAAGCTTTTTATAACTGCTTACAATGAAAATGTGAAAGCAGGCGGAGCTGAAATCTTCGTTGAAGATGACTATTTTATGCACGGCAATCAGCTTTCATTTAAGCGTGAGGGTGCTGATAAGCCTTATATTCAGAGCATCAATGTTGTAGCAGATTCAAGCGAAGAAATTCAGGCGGCGACCAAGCTTCTTGAAGCAGGATACACCGATATTATCAAAAAGGATCTTAATGAAGATGCAGGCGGACATTACATCTATCTCGGTATGAAGCGAACAGCTGATAAAAATGATGCTGTTTATGACCTTAAGCTTACCAATAACCAGAAGAATCCTGCTAAGACACTTGACAAATACACATTGGTTTCAACTCTTGACCTCAATTATAAAGCAGGCGGCGAGTATATCTATCTTTATGAGTGCAGAAAACCAGCATCCTATAAATACAGCCCATTGCTTGATCTTAAGGTGGGTGATGAGACTGTTTTGAATATCACTACAAGTACCGCTACAGGTTCTCATAGCGAAATTCGTGTCACTAACCAAGACGGTAAATCTCAGGACCTTAACGAGGATGCAGGCGGCGATTATATCTACCTTATAAAGGTTTATGAATATAATGATAATGGGTGGTTAGTCGGCTCAATGCTCGGCACAGGCTCCGTTGTGGTAATTGCTGCATTTCTTGTTGCCGCAGCAGGTGCAATTATATATGTTAAGCTCAGTAAAAAGCGTGAACCACAGAATGTAAATGAAGCATAACAAATAACAAAAAGGCATCCGGAAGAAATTTCGGATGTCTTTTAATTTAAAAAAGTTCTGAATTAACCTTTATTTGTAAGCAGTTTGTAAGAGCTCTCGGGTATAATTGAAGTTATGAATACAGAACCAATCAGGTTTTGTAAAAGTTACAAAAAAGGGGAAGTCAAAATGAAGTTTAAAAAGTTAATTTCAATTATGTTAGTGTTAATTATGATATGCACCTGTTTCTGTGCTTGTAGCTCAAGCAAGACCGGTACTGATGAAGAGAGTACTTCAGATTTCACTCAGGATATCACACAGACTACAGAGCCTGAAGCACCTGAAACTGTAACACCTGTTGATATCGATACAGACGGAGGCGTTGTGCTCGTCGGTAAGATAGGCTTTGACGAAAATGAATGGTATTTTCAGCCCGAACAGCCTCTTAACATAACTTTTGAGTATATAATGGATAAACTGTCTGTATTCAAAGAGAAAACAAGAATTAAAATGTTTGCTCCTGAGCTTGAT
>JAFPAK010000246.1 GCA_017390825.1 Clostridia bacterium | reverse complement strand
GCACATCAAATTACCGGTTTTTGCTATACAGAATGTAAACTTATTATTGAGGTGTTTCCTATATCAGACGGCGGTTGCGAGATATATTTTACACGCTGTCCACGTGTTGCAAGGCTCAAACGCAAGAATGGCGGCGTATCATATATTATCCGTTTTTCTGATGCAGAAGCTTTTATCAGATGCGCAGAATGTATTAATCAGCAGTTTATAGGTGATATTGTTGCGAATTCCCTTTATTTTTCGGGGAAAGAGTACTATTTATATGTACAGCTTTCCGACGGTTTAAATGATAATTTGGTCATGGATTTGTGCGAATTCGGGGAGATAGCAGAAGTACAAAACCATGAATATTATAAGGAACGAATGAGTATGATAAGTGACTGTGCAATACAAAAAATGCGAAAAGTGCTGCACAACAGAAAAATATACAACCAGTATAATTGAATATTTACATAATGACATTAAAAACTTCACATAACTATGTGGAAAACTATGTGGAAAATGTTAAAAGTCCCTTTTTCAAGGGACTTTTTTAGGTTGCAAATAATTAATTTTTTTGAATTATGTAATCTTACCGAAAGTATATTAGCGGTAAGTTTTTTTGAGTTGTTTTGTCCATTCGCCTCTACCGAGTACTGCAACGCTTTTGGGCGGTACTGTGAGTATTCCGTCCACAGGATCGTTGCCGATGAGCACAGGATCGTTGCGCCAGCCCGGGAGGAGCCATATCTCAGCAGGGATATATGACGGATTTACTATGACATACAGTTCGCCTTCATCGCATACACGCACATATGAAACATAGCCTCGTTCATACTGTGCAGGGAGGAACGAGCCTTTTTTGAGTGCAGGACATTTGCTTCTGATTTCGCCGAGCATACGGTACCAATTGCATAGCTCACAGTCTGTTTTTAACCAATCAAACGAACTACGGTTAAAGGGATCACGGTAGCCCTCAAGTCCTATCTCATCACCGTAATAAACAGATGGAACTCCGGGGAGTGTATATTGCAGAATGGTTGCAAGCTTTAATAGCTGTTCTCCGTTTTGGCGCTGCTCATCGCTCATCTTCTGTTCTGACTGCCACTGCCTACCTCTGCCATCTGAAGGTTCGCCGCCGAATACGGTAAGTATTCTCTCTGTGTCGTGCGTTGAAAGCAGATTCATTAAAGAGTGTAAAGAGGGCTCCGGATAATGCTCTATAATATCTGAAACTCCGTTAATAAAGTCGATGCCGCTACCGCCTTTCACAAAGCTTATGATAAGGTTTGCGAATGGATAATTCATAACCGAGTCAAGCTCCTCACCGTGCAGAAAAGAGCGATACTTACCATATGAAACTTTGTTGGAGGCATCCTCCCAGACCTCACCGTAAAGAATACCGTTGTTGCGTTTTACCGCCTTGCGGATCTTCTTAATAAATCCATCGGGCAATTCATCGGCAACATCAAGACGGAAGCCCGAAGCACCGAGCTTCATCCAATGGTCGATAACACCGCCTTCTCCGCAGATGAAGTTTGAGAAGGATTCGTTTTCTTCAATTACCTCAGGCAGAGTTTCAAATCCCCACCAAGAAAGGTAGCTGTTCGGAAATTCGAGGAATTTATACCAGTCCTTATACGGTGAGTCTTCAGATTGATAAGCGCCGACACTGTCGTATCTCCCTTCACGGTTGAAATAGATACTGTCAGCACCGGTGTGGGAAAATACACCGTCAAGTATAATGTGGATGCCTTTTTGTTTAGCGGCTCTGCAAAGTTCGGTAAAGTGCTTGTTAGTGCCGAGTATCGGATCAACCCGCATATAGTCGGCGGTGTTATAACGATGATTTGAGTGCGCTTCAAAAATAGGGTTAAGATAAATTGCTGTAACACCAAGTTCTTTTAAATAGGGGAGTTTTTCTTTGATACCCAGTAGGTTACCGCCAAAATAGTCATTGTTGATAACGGCGCCGACACTGCCGTTCGCATAAAGCGGCTGATCGCCCCAGTCGGCATTCACACGGTCGGGGAAAACCTTATCATATGTGATATCTGCTTTATAAAATCTGTCGGGGAATATCTGATATATAATACCACCGTTTATCCATTCGGGAACTGTGAAATCCTCTTTATAAACTGTCTGTTGCCAATCGGCAGAGCCGGTCTTGGTATCGGTTCCGTCAGGTGCTCTGAAAACGGGAATGCGTCTGCAATCACGCACAAGCTCAAAATGATAAAAGTAAAGACCTTCTGTATTGAATGATGTAGTGTTTTCAAAATGTCCGTCATCACACCTTGTCATCGGATATCTTTTGAAATCCTCATCACTTTTGTGTATCAGCATAAAAGCATACTCGTAATCCGGTGCGTAAATTCTGTATGTTACTTCACGGTCAGTCGGCAGCGCACCGAATACAGATTTAAATTTTCTATCCTTTGAATTGTATATCAAAATGCTTCCTCCAAAAAATATTTATACTATTATACCAAAAAGTCAGGTTAAAATCAACTTAATTAGTTTATTTCTTCAAAAGGATGATTTTTGCCTTTTTTCGGTTGACAAATTGCGTGTATTATGATAAAATATACAAAATTATAAAGGGGACTTGATACAGTGAAATATCAGTTGTGCAATGCCAAGGTTTATACCGATGGAGAATTCAAAAATGTTGACATTGTTGTTGATAACGGGGTTATTATTGATATTTCCAAAAATGTTCCCGATATTGCAGACGCTGTTCGTTTTGATTTTAATAATTCTATTATTTTACCGGGACTTATTGATGTGCATGTGCATCTCAGAGAGCCCGGCTTTTTTTATAAGGAAACGATAAAAAGCGGAACAGCAGCGGCAGCGAAGGGTGGCTTTTGCACCGTGATGTCTATGCCGAACTTAAAGCCTTGTCCGGATACGCTTGAGCACTTAAATGTTCAACGTGATATCATAGACCGCGATGCAGTTATAAATGTATTGCCTTACGGTACTATCACCAAAGGGGAAAATGGCGAAGAGCTTTCCGATATGGAGCAGATGGCGGACTATGTTTGCGCTTTTTCGGATGACGGCAGAGGTGTACAAAATAATGCAGTTATGCAAAGAGCGATGGAAAAAGCGGCATCACTCGGAAAAATTATAGCTGCACATTGTGAGGTAAACGATCTGCTTTTCGGTGGTTATATACACGACGGAGCTTATGCAAAGGCACACGGTCATAAGGGCATATGCTCACGCTCTGAATATGAGCAAATAGCAAGGGATATCGAGCTAGTTAAAAAGACGGGTGTAAAATACCATGTCTGTCATATATCTACAAAGGAAAGTGTTGAGATAATCAGAAAGGCAAAGCAAGACGGTGTTGATATCACATGTGAGACTGCGCCGCATTATCTTATGCTTTGTGATGAGGATCTTAAAGAGCACGGCAGATTTAAGATGAATCCGCCGCTGCGCTCAAGGGAAGATAAACAAGCGCTGCTTTGCGGAATTGCTGACGGCACTATTGATATGATAGCGACTGACCATGCACCTCATTCTGCTGAGGAAAAGTCAAAAGGTCTTGCAGGCAGTCCGTTCGGTGTCGTGGGGATTGAAACCTCCTTCGGCGCAAGCTATACAGCACTTGTAAAAAGCGGTCTTATTACTTTAGAGCATCTTGTGCATCTGATGCATGATAATGCTGCGCGCCGTTTCGGCGTATCAAATGATATCAAAGTGGGAAATACGGCTAATCTTGCAGTGTTTTCTGTTGATGATGAATATACCGTTGACAGTAATACATTTTTATCAATGGGCAGATCAACCCCGTTTGATGGAATGAAGCTGTACGGCGAATGTATAATGAATATGTGTAAAGGAAGGATAACATGGCAAAAGAATTCGACAGAAAAATAGTTCTCGAAGACGGCAGCGAGTATTTCGGCTACGCTTTCGGTGACAAGAATTGCGACAGAGTTTGTGAAATAGTTTTCAATAGCTCTGTTGTAGGTTATCAGGAGATAATTTCAGACCCTGCTTATATACATCAGGCAGTGGTTATGACATACCCTGTGATCGGTAACTACGGTATTACCGACGAGGATTTTGAATCCAGCACACCGTATATCGGCGGACTTATCGTAAGAGATTATAACGATAATCCCAGCAACTTCCGCTATACCAAAACTCTTTCAGAGGTATTCTCGGAAAATCATATTCCCGGTATTTACGGACTTGATACAAGAAAGCTTACAAGAAATATCCGTGATAACGGCTCAATGAAGGTGCTTATTACAAGCGTTGCTACATCCAAGATAAAGGCACTTGAGATACTTGCATCGGCAGATATTCCGAAGAATTCAGTTGCAAAGGTATCCTGCCGTAAGCCCCGCTATGCTAGAACTGCAAATCACACATACAATGTAGTTGCTGTTGACTGCGGTATCAAATCAAGTGCTGTCAGCGCTCTGAATGCATGCGGCTGCAATGTCACTGTTATGCCGTACAATTCGACTGCTGATGAGGTGCTTGCAATGAAGCCGGACGGCGTATTTGTTTCAAGTGGTCCTGGCAACCCTGAAAATGTACCTGAAACTGTTGATCTTATCAAGCAGCTTCGTGGTAAGCTGCCGATCTTTGCATCAGGACTCGGACATCAGTTGCTTTGTCTTGCATACGGCGCAAAGGTCGTTAAGATGAAGCACGGTCATCGTGGTTCTTATCCGGTTAAAAATCTTGAAACAGGCAAGCTTGAATGTGCAGCGCAGAGCCATGGCTATGTAGCGCTTGCTGATTCACTTGATTGCACAAAGCTTGAAGTTACACATATCAATCTTTCGGACAATAGCGTTGAGGGTGTTGAATGTAAAGAGGACAAGGTTTTCTCTGTTCAGTATTATCCCGAAAGTGCACCGGGTCCGCAGGACAGCAACTATCTGTTCAGCAAATTCATTTCACTTATAAAGGAGGCAAAATCAAATGCCTAAAAGAACTGATATAAAAAAGGTAATGGTAATAGGTTCAGGCCCTATCGTAATAGGTCAGGCAGCAGAATTTGATTATGCCGGAACTCAGGCTTGTCTTGCGCTTAAAGAGGAAGGCTATGAGGTTATCCTTGTAAACTCAAACCCTGCAACTATCATGACAGATACAACTATTGCAGACAAGGTTTATATGGAGCCGCTTACTCTTGAATATCTTGCCCGTATATGCCGTTACGAGCGTCCCGATGCTATCGTTCCGGGTATCGGCGGTCAGACAGGTCTCAATCTTGCTTTGCAGCTTGAGAAAAAAGGTGTTCTTAAAGAATGCGGTATTGAACTTCTCGGTACGAATTCGACAAGTATCGAGCGTGCTGAAGATCGTGAGCTTTTCAAAAAACTTTGTGAGGATCTCGGTGAGCCGGTTATTCAGTCGGTTATCACGCACTCAATCGAGGAAGGCGTTAAAGCAGCAGAGGATATCGGTTATCCGGTCGTTTTGCGTCCTGCATTTACCCTTGGCGGTACAGGCGGCGGCTTTGCTGATAACGAGGAAGAACTGCGTGTTATTATGAAGAATGCGCTTTCTCTTTCTCCCGTAGGTCAGGTTCTTGTTGAAAAGAGCGTTCGTGGCTACAAGGAGATAGAGTTTGAAGTTATGCGTGACAGCAATGATACAGCTATTGCTATATGCAGTATGGAAAATATTGATCCCGTCGGCATTCATACCGGTGACTCTGTTGTACTTGCTCCTGCGCAGACTCTTACAAACAAGGAATATCATATGCTCCGTGATTCAGCTTTGCGTATAATCAGAGAGCTTGAGATAGAAGGCGGTTGTAACGTTCAGTTTGCGCTTCATCCGCAGTCGTTTGATTATTATCTTATTGAGGTAAACCCCCGTGTATCTCGTTCATCCGCACTTGCTTCAAAGGCGAGCGGATACCCGATTGCCCGTGTTACAGCAAAGGTTGCTATGGGTATGACACTTGATGAGATTAAATTGAGTAGCACGCTTGCTTGCTGCGAGCCTGCTATTGATTATGTAGTAACCAAATTCCCGCGTTTCCCGTTCGATAAGTTTGCTAACGCTTCCAATAAGCTCAGCACACAGATGAAGGCTACCGGTGAGGTTATGAGCATTGGCAGAACTATTGAGGAAAGTCTTCTCAAGGCTATCCGTTCGCTTGAAACAGGCGTATGCCATATTCACCACAAGCGTTTTGACAAAATGAGTAATGAAGAGATGCTTGATTACATTGCTGTTGGAACAGACGACCGTTTCTATGCTATTGCACAGCTTATCCGCAACGGAGTTGATATCAGTATTATTTACGATGCAACCAAGATAGATATGCTATTCTTGAACGTTATCAAGAATATTACAGAGTGTGAAAAGGTACTGAAGCGTTCGAAAGGTGATGTTGATGAGCTTCGTGTTGCAAAGCGCATGGGATTCTCGGATAAGTTCATCGCTTCT
>JAFPAK010000245.1 GCA_017390825.1 Clostridia bacterium | reverse complement strand
CTTGGGAAAAAGTAGATTTTGAGGAACCTGTAATCATACTTTCTATAGACGAAACTCAAAAGAAACAATACCTTCGTGATTGAAACAAACCAAAACACAAAAACGAGCCATTCATCAATTGACGAATGGCTCGTTTTATCTTAAATCACTTTTACATACAGTTTCAAAAAACCTGTAATATCGCTGTTTTACGGCATTTTCTTAATCAAGAGGCTTCATTGTGGGGAAGAGTAATACATCACGGATTGCGGGAGAGTCAGTGAGGAGCATACACATACGGTCGATACCGTAGCCGATGCCGCCCGTGGGAGGCATACCGATATCAAGCGCATTGAGGAAGTCTTCATCGGTGTGGTTAGCTTCTTCATCACCGTTTGCAAAAAGCTCTTCCTGTGCAGCAAAACGCTCTCTTTGGTCGATCGGATCGTTAAGCTCGGAATAAGCGTTTGCCATTTCCCAACCGTTCATAAAGAACTCGAAACGCTCAACATATTCCGGATTTTCCGGTTTTTTCTTTGTGAGCGGAGAAATTTCGATCGGATGATCCATAACGAAGGTCGGCTGGATAAGATGTTCTTCAACATATGTTTCAAAGAACAGATTAAGAATGTCGCCCTTCTTGTGATGCTCTTCGTATTCGATATGATGCTCTTTTGCAAGTGCGCGAGCCTCGGTAATATCTTTTACCTCGTTCCAGTCGACACCGGAATACTTTTTAACTGCATCAACCATTGTGATACGTTCAAACGGCTTACCGAGATCCATCTCAATACCGTTGTAAGTGATGGTGGTTGTGCCGAGCACCTCCTGTGCCACATAACGATACATTTCTTCGGTCAGATCCATCATACCGTGATAATCGGTATATGCCTGATAAAGCTCCATAAGAGTGAATTCGGGATTGTGACGGGTATCAAGACCCTCGTTTCTGAAAACTCTGCCGATCTCGTAAACACGCTCAAGACCGCCGACGATAAGACGCTTCAAGTAAAGCTCAAGCGAAATGCGGAGCTTTAGATCTTCGTCAAGTGCGTTGAAGTGGGTCTCAAACGGACGTGCAGCAGCGCCGCCTGCATTTGAAACGAGCATAGGAGTTTCAACCTCCATAAAGCCCTTGTTGTCAAGAAATTTGCGGACAGTGCTGATTATCTTTGAACGCTTGATAAATGTATCCTTTACTTCAGGATTCATAATAAGGTCAACATAACGCTGACGGTATCTGGTATCAGTATTGGTAAGACCGTGATACTTTTCGGGGAGCACCTGAAGGCTTTTTGTAAGCAAGGTAACGGTTTCGGCGTGGATAGATATCTCGCCGGTCTTGGTTTTGAAAACTTCACCCGTAATACCTACGATATCACCTACATCGTACTTTTTAAAGTCTTTGTATGAGTCTTCGCCGATGCTGTCTCTTGCAACATATGCCTGTATGTTACCTTTGATATCAGCAACATTGCAGAAGGAAGCTTTACCCATAACACGCTTTGACATTATTCTGCCGGCAACGCTTACCTTGCTGCCTTCCATACTTTCAAAACTGTCTTTAATATCTTGCGAATGGGCAGTTACATCATATTTTGTGATAACAAACGGATCTTTACCCTCTGCCTTGAAATTTTCGAATTTCTCACGGCGTAGACGCAAAATCTCATTTAAATCCTGCCCTGCCTGCGGCTTATTGTTTTGTGCCATACTATTAAAATTCCTTTCCTGATAAGAAACAGATTATTTAATTATCTTGACTATCTTGAATTGAAGCTCGCCGTCGGGAGTAATTGCAATAACTGTTTCGCCTGCTGAATGACCGAGAACTGCCTTGCCGATAGGTGATTCATCTGAAATTTTTCCGTTCATCGGATCAGCCTCTGCAGAGCCTACCATTTTATACTCTGTTTCCTCGTTGAATTCAACATCGAGAAGACGGAAGGTCATACCTACATTAACGGTATTATCATTAACCGCAGACTCATCAATAAGCTTTGCATTTTTGAGCATAGCCTCGATCTCATTAATACGGTTTTCGATTTTTGCCTGGTCGTTTTTAGCTTCGTCATACTCACTGTTTTCAGACAAGTCGCCGAAAGACAGAGCAATCTTGATTTTTTCTGCAATTTCTTTTCTTTTAACAACTTTAAGATCATCAAGCTCTTCCTGCAATGCTTCAAGTCCCTGTTTTGTCAACAAAATCTGCTTTGCCATAACAAATACACCTCATAAAATATTAATCAATTTATTATAAATGTTACCGCAGAAAAAGTCAAGGATTTTGGGATAAATTCTTAATTTCAAAAAAAATTCAAAAAATTTTAAAAAATTTGTCCTAAAAATGCTTTTTTTCTTGTCTATATAAGTGAAGGACAAAAAAATGCAAAACTCTTTTAAGTTTGACAATTCTTTACAATTATGGTATTATTTATATTGTAAGACACATCTTTTTACGGGGGAAACTGATGCTTTCATTTTATTTGGAGGCTATTGACAGTGCTGAAGATAAGTCTAAATTCGAGATACTGTTTTATAGCTATTATAAACAGATGCTTGCCGCCGCTAATCGTGTGCTGAACGATATGGGCGAAGCAGAGGATGCTGTACAAAATGCATTTATTGCAATTTCAAAAAATATAAAAAGCGTGCCGGAGCCGGATACATATGAAGCCAAGTATTATTGTATAAAGGCAGCAAAAAACACAGCACTCAACATGCTGCCGGACAAAAAAGACAGAGACAG
>JAFPAK010000244.1 GCA_017390825.1 Clostridia bacterium | reverse complement strand
GATCGATATGCAAAATAAAAAGTATTATATAGCACTTGATGATTTTGAGCGCAGAATTGTTGTGAATTGTATGAACGAAATGCGTAACTCACTCATTGAGGATGGCAAGTGTACGGATGCATTGGATGAAGTTCTGTTAAAGGTTATCCGCTCAAAGCAAAAGAAATTTAAAGTTGTATATCAGGAGGCTTGATTATGGAAAAGATTATATACGATGAAAATAACGGTCTTTGGTATGAACTGCAAGGTGACTATTACATCCCCTGCTTGAAACTTCCCGATGAAGAAGAAGGAGAAATTGGTGTATGGGGAATGCGGCATTTGAACTATCTAAAACAACACCGCAAAGCCACCTACAACCGTCTTCAAGCAGAATTTAAACTCAATTCATATCTATATGATATAAATTCTCAAGCTGAGGAAATGTTTGAAACTTTAATTAAGCAGTTCAAGCTAACGGAAGGTATTACCGAACAACTAAAATCGGAAAATCAAATGGAATGGGTACGCCGGATGAACAATATTCGCCAAATGGCTACAGAGATAGTGATTAGTGAATTGATTTATAACTGAAATACAAAAATGAGCGAAGCCTAAAATTTAGGGGCAGTTCTTCGTGTATTTGATAAATTTGTGGCATTAACATGTTGACATTTAGGGATTAAATGGTATAATGGTAATATATTTATTTAGCAAACTTGTTGAAAGACAAGGACGCAAAGCTACGGTGTCTAAGCGAAAATCGTATGATCGACCGGCTGCATCTTTTTTGATGCGGCCGGTTTTTGCTTTTTTGTGAGGTGATTTTTTGAATAAGGTATTGCGTGAAGAAAAAAAGTTTTTAATATCGGTAGCAGATTTCATAAAACTCAGCCATAAAGTTGAACAGGTTATGCTTAGCGATCCACACAACGGTACACATGGATATATGATACGCTCTCTATATTTTGATACGCCGTTTGACGATGATTATTTTGAAAAGCAAGCAGGAATAGAACTCAGAAGAAAGGTGCGCCTGAGATGTTATGACCCAAATTCTGACTTTGCTATGCTTGAACTCAAGCAAAAGCAAGGCGCACAGCAAATGAAGCGTTCGCTCAGGGTGTCGAGAGAAGATGCAAAGCGGTTAATTGCGGGAGACTATTCAGTTTTGCTTAATTATACTGAACCGTTTGCTGCTGAGATGTATGGGTTGATGCAGTATCGGTGCTATCGACCTAAAACAATTGTTGAATATAACCGCAAAGCCTTTATTGCTAAGGAAAATAAAATTCGTATCACCTTTGATAATAAAATCGTTTCCACTGAAAGCAGTTTTGATCTTTTCAATCCCAATTTGAATATGAATCCCGTACTTGACCCTTATGACGTGGTTTTAGAGGTTAAGTTCAATGGTTTTCTGCTTGGCTACCTAAAAGAACTTATAAACAGTACGGATAAAAGTGAGCTTTCGGTAAGCAAATACGTTTTGGCAAGACAAAACGCATACCAAACACACATATAGGAGGAAAAACAAATGAAAGATAAACTTTTCGAATTATTTGAAACAAACGGTGAACTGCAAATCGGTACGGTTGCACTGCATATCTCTATGGCAGCTGTTCTCGGCTTTTTGATTTTTGTTTCTTACTACATTACTCACCGGGGCACGATTTATAGTAAGAAATTCAATGCATCCTTGGTGGTGCTCACTGTTCTTACCGGAACAGTTATGACGGTTATCGGCAACAATATTGCTCTTTCTCTCGGTATGGTTGGTGCGCTTTCTATTGTTCGTTTCAGAACTGCCATCAAAGACAGTAGGGATACCGTGTATATTTTCTGGACGGTGATTGTTGGTATCTGTTGCGGTGTCGGAGATTACATGGTTGCACTTATCGGCAGTGCGGTTACGTTTATTGTGTTGTTTATTCTGGGTGCCATTAAGAATGATAACCGTATGTTAATTATTGTTCGAGGCGCAAGAAACAAACAGTCTATTGTCACCGGTTATATTTGTTTCCCCCACCTGCTTTTTCCAGAGGGCAGGTCCCATAAACAAGGCAAACTCATTGACCTGGACACCGGACAGCTTCGCTGCGACAAAGTGGCCCAGTTCATGAATAAAGATCAAAAAGCTAAAGAGTAAAAACGCAAAAATAATGGTCATAGAAACCTCAATCAAGAGCCGTAAACCGCAGAACGTGCCAGGCGGTCCGTCTCCAAAATATCTTCCAGGGTGGGTTCCTGAATAAAGGGTACCGTTTCTACCGCACGGACAACACGGTCATAAATATCGTAGAAACCGATTTTATCATCCAGGAACAAAGCAACAGCAGCTTCGTTTGCGCCATTCATTGCTGCGCAGGCGTTACCGCCCCGCTTGGCGCAATCCATAGCCAGTTTCAGGCAAGGGAATGCTTCCAGATCCGGCTT
>JAFPAK010000243.1 GCA_017390825.1 Clostridia bacterium | reverse complement strand
TGGCTCACGGCAAAGCCCCGTGAAATGGGTATACAATACGTGGTGCATAGTATCAGGCGTTGTCTTCTGTATTGCGCCATATGCGTTCTATCAGGTAAATAGCGGTGGCTTGGCAGTAGCAATATGGATACTGCTTGCAATGTATGGGATTGGCTGTGAAATCGTTTCGGGATTCTGTCCACTCAATGAAAACAGACAAGAGGAAGATACTATAACCAAAATTCACGGTGGTGCTTCCGCTATTGGATTTATGACATTACTTGTTGTGCCGTTGCTTTTAGCAATATTGCAGTTTCAAATCTCAGAGGTCGCTATTGGTTTGATCTCGCTCTTGTGTTTCATCGTTGCATTTGTGTTCTTTTGCTTTTTCATTATGGGAGAGAAAGAAAAGTTCGCGAATACTGTTTTAAGATACGGAGGTCTTTGGCAAAGACTTGTTTTAATATGTTGTTATGTACCGCTGTTTATCTGGTGTGTTATACAACTATGATTATAATTTGGGGAAATGAATATGAAAGCAATCGTTTATACATCTAATACAGGGCACACCGCTGAGTATGCCAAAATACTTGGCGAGCAAACAGGGTTGCCTGTATATGCTTTGAGCGAAGCTGCAAAGCAATTATCAAACGGAACGGAAATCATTTACCTCGGTTGGCTTTTCGCTAACAATATCAAGGGGTATAAAAAGGCGGCAAAGCAATACAAGATATCAGCCATTTGCGCAGTTGGTCTTTGCGATACCGGAACGGCGATCGCAGAAGTTCGTAAGGTAAACGCTATCTCCGAGGAAACACTGCTTTTCACTATGCAAGGCGGTATGGATAAGACAAGGCTCCGTGGTATCAACAAGTTTATGATAAATATGCTTACCAAGGGCTTGTCCTCGCAAAAAGAACGCTCGGAGAATGATGAGCGTATGCTATACCTTTTGACACATGATCAGAATTACGTTAGCGAAGAAAACATCACTGCTTTTATGGAATGGTACAAACAAATCTAATACTGTTACGGAAAGTAACAGCGGTGTCACAGGCGGTTTATTGTTTACCCCGGCCCTCCGGCGTAAAATGAATACGAAATAAATTATACCGGAGGTAACGAAAATGACATTAGGCGAAAAAATTAAAGAAGCAAGAAAGCAATGCGGTCTCTCCCAAGAGCAGCTTGCGGAAAAGATGGCTGTATCACGGTCTGCTGTTGCGAAATGGGAAGCGAACAACGGATTTCCCGATGTAGAGAATCTTAAAGCATTGGCTGGGCTTTTGAATGTGAGTGTTGACTATTTGCTGGATGACGGTGAGGTAATTGATGAAGTTGTAATGCGTGAGCCTTACAATCTTTCCGATTATGGCAAAGGCATCAAGAAAAAGAAGAAAGACCGTGTAATCCGTGAAAAGTTTCCCGATGCCGAGATACATACTTTACTTGGCAAACTCAAACTGACCAAAAGCGAAAAAGTCATTGATAATCTACTCGGATTCTTTACCGATGCACCGTTTGGCACACCTGATCTTATTAACAGCTTTAAGAATATGGATAAGGAGTTCTATCTTGTTGAAAAGGACGGAAAACAGTTCCTTGTTACCGTAACCGATGAATTTATAGAAACCCGTCAGCTTGCAAAGCGTATTAGCGCCGAAAAGTTTGAAATAGGAAATTGGCAATTTTTAAAATGTAAATACGAAGTAACACTGAGGTGATATAAAATGAAAAGACTAATAGCAGTAATTGTATCAGCATTCTTGCTCCTGAGTTTTGCAGGTTGTGGTGCTTCCACAAACACAAACGGCGTTCCGGATCCGGATAAGATCGTGCCTAAAAGAGGCGTTCTCGTTGAAAACTTAGAAAACAGCGGGTATGAAATTACAGAGCATACCTCTGTTGAGGGTTCCGACTTGGCTA
>JAFPAK010000242.1 GCA_017390825.1 Clostridia bacterium | reverse complement strand
GCAACTGATGAATATGTATCTGTGCCGGATGAAGTAACAACATGAGTCGTAAATGTTGAGTTATTACCACCGCCGTGCTCTGCGTGAAGCACCAAAGCAAGGTCAAGTATCTTTGCTTCGAGCTTTGTATATTTCTTGTCAGCACGCAACAGACGGAGTATGTTTTCAGCAGTTGAAAGCTTATTATCGGGGTTGTGGATATAAAGACTTTTCCCAAGTTCATAATGCTTGTATGCCTGATATGCGTACGCAGTAAGCATCGGGAAATTTGAAATAAGTTGAATTGACTGACGAAGCACATTCGGGATGCTTGTGTCGTTAGCAGCCTTGTCATACGATGAAAGCATAAGAACACTTCTTGCAAGCGAGTTCATAATGTCACCGCTGGGAGCTTTCATAATAACGTCTCTTACAAAGTTGGTTGGCAGCGTGCGGTATGAGATCAACTGCTCGTTAAAGCTTTTAAGTTCCTCTTTATTAGGCAAGTGACCGAATAAAAGAAGATATACAGTTTCTTCAAAACCGAAACGCTCGTCTGCTAAAAAGCCGTTTACGAGATCGTTTATATCAATACCTCTGTAATATAGCTCACCGTCACAAGGTACTGTAACACCGTCGATCACCTTGTTTGAATACATTGTGGATATCTCGGTAAGACCAGTAAGCACGCCCTTGCCGTTGCGATCACGAAGGCCTCTGTTTACTTCATATTTGCCGTAAAGTGAATGGTCGATAAGGTTGTTCTGAACACATTTATCAGCAAGGTCATATATTTCGGGTGAGATTTTTGAATAGTCTGTCATTTTTTAATAGTCCCTCTTTAGTTCTTTCTTTGCGGCATATCGGTGATATTTTTCCTTATATATGCCGCCATAGATGTTTTGATAGCAGTCGCCTTATCATATTCAGATAATGCGTTATCTAATTTATCGAATACGATATTTTCATTAAGCAGAATGTATTTATCGTAATCATTTTCATCCATTTCATATATTTCATCAATACTAAATCCGATGCTTTGATGAAATGCAGTAAACTCAGTTGCAATTTCTTTGCGACCAATATCATTAAAAGCCTTCATCAGGTAGCAAAGAAGTTTACGGTCATAAGAATAAAAGCTTTCAATATCAAAGCCGTTGAGATCTTCAGAATGTGTATCAATAAGAAATACATTCAAAGTATAAATGCTGCGGCATTTTTCGTTGAGTGAACGGGCAAGCACTGCCTGATCGTCGATATCAAAGCGTGACGCTTCAATGCGCTCTGCAACTGCAAATACAAGATCATCATCCGAAAGTGCCAATAGCTGATCATTATTCATTGTAACAGCAGATTTTGCAAGGCGGCGTTCATGCAGGCTTATTTGCTGCACATCACGCAAATTATTAAAAAAAGAAAAAATGCTCATTTACTTTTCTCCTTTTATTTTATCCCAATAGGCTTTGGCTGCCTGCTCTGCTTTGTTAGCGCCGTACTGATAATACACAGCGTTTTTGAGCTTGTCCGGCAGATATTGCTGGGGAACATAGTGATTGGGATACTCATGCGGATATTTATAAAACTGACCCTTGACTTTAGCATCTGCTCCGTCATAATGCTTGTTTTGCAGCGTTCTCGGTATAGGTCCTGCAAGACCTTTTTCAATATCTGCCATAGCCGCATTTATAGCATCGTGCCCCGAATTTGATTTTGGAGCAGTAGCAACAAGAATAACGGCATCTGCAAGCGGCAGCCTTGCTTCCGGCATACCTACCATCAGCGCTGCATCAATTGCCGATTTTACAATGGGGATTATTTGCGGATAGGCAAGCCCCACATCCTCGGCAGCGCAAACCATCAGCCTGCGGCAGGCGCTTTGCATATCACCTGCACAAAGCAGACGTGCAAGATAATGTATAGCAGCGTCAGGATCAGAACCACGCATAGATTTTTGAAATGCGGAAAGTATGTCGTAGTGCTCGTCACCCTCACGGTCGTACCGCATTGTATTGCTTTGCGATAATTCACGGCAGCTTTCGGCGGTGACTGTGCGTACACCGTCCTTTTCAACTGCTGCATACACGCTGAGTTCTGCTGCGGTGATAGATTTTCTTACATCACCTGCACATTGTTCTGCGATGATCTCGCAGGCACCGTCTTCAATTGCAAGCTCCTGAAAATCTGCCTTCATCGCATCATACGCACGGTGAATAGCAGGGAGCGTTTCTTTTGAAGAAACCGATTTAAACTCAAATACGGTTGAGCGTGAAAGCAGAGCACTGTACACATAGAAGTAAGGATTTTCGGTGGTAGAGGCGATAAGTGTTACCGAACCGTCCTCAATGTATTGCAGTAGCGATTGCTGCTGTTTTTTATTAAGATACTGTATCTCATCAAGATAAAGGAGAATTCCGCCAAGACCGGCAAGTGTACCGGTTTCCTCAATAACGGCTTTAATATCCGCAGTTGAGCAGGAGGTACCGTTGAGCTTGTGCAGCCTCATACCTGCATTTTTTGCGATAATTCTTGCAAGCGTAGTCTTGCCGACACCGGGAGGGCCGTAAAATATCATATTAGGTATTTTACCGCTTTTAATAATATTGTAAAGCGGCTTTCCCGGAGCAATGAGATGCTGTTGACCAACCATATCCTCAATTGTTTCGGGACGAAGTCTGTCAGCTAAAGGCGAAGCCAAATTAAATCTCTCCTAATTAAAGCTTATTTATAGAGCGGATGCTTTTCACAAATGGCATTTACCATTGCTCTGATTTCTTCCTTCTTATTATCAAAATCAACTATAGCAAGGTGGATGCACTCTGCGATAACATCGAAATCGTCTTCTTTAAGTCCTCTTGAGGTTGCAGCAGGAGTGCCAAGACGCACACCGCTTGTAACAAACGGACTTTCAGGATCGTTCGGTATAGCATTTTTGTTTGCTGTGATATAGCATTCATCAAGACGGTGCTGAAGCTCTTTACCGGTTACACCTGTACCAATGAGGTCAAGAAGCATCAAATGATTGTCTGTACCACCGGAAACGAGCTTGTGACCGCGCTTTGTAAGACCATCAGCAAGAGCTTTTGCATTTTTAACTATCTGCTGTTGATATGCCTTAAACTCGTCTGACAAAGCTTCGCCAAAGCAAACTGCCTTTGCAGCGATAACGTGCATCAATGGGCCTCCCTGTGTGCCGGGGAATACACCTTTATTAACAGCTTTGCCGAGTTCTTCACGACAGAGGATAAGACCGCCGCGCGGACCACGGAGGGTTTTATGTGTAGTGGTTGTTACTATGTCAGCATAGGGAACCGGAGAGGGATGAAGCCCTGCTGCTACCAGACCTGCAATGTGTGCCATATCAACCATAAATAAAGCGCCCACTTTTTTTGCAATCTGTGAAATGCGTTCAAAATCAATGATACGAGGATAAGCAGATGCACCTGCAACGATCATTTTAGGCTGGCACTCTTCTGCAATACGCTCCATATCGTCATAATCAATAAAGCCGTCGTCATTAACGCCATAGGGAACAAAGTTGTAGATAGCACCGGACATATTTACCGGAGATCCGTGTGTAAGATGACCGCCGTGAGCAAGGTTCATACCCATAACTGTGTCACCGGGCTTTAAGAAAGCCATATATACAGCCTGATTTGCCTGTGCACCTGAATGAGGCTGAACATTAGCAAACTCAGCGCCAAAAAGCTTTTTAGCACGCTCAATAGCTATGTTTTCAACAACGTCAACATTCTCACAACCGCCGTAATAACGTTTGCCGGGATAGCCTTCAGCGTATTTATTGGTGAGAACGCTGCCCATTGCAGCCATTACTGCCGGGGAAACAAAGTTTTCCGATGCAATAAGCTCAATATTTCTTTGCTGACGGGCAAGTTCTCCCTTCATAGCCTCTGCTACTTCAGCGTCGGTTTTGCCGACAAATCCGATCGTGTCCATTAAATCTGCGTACATAGTAAAAAATCCTTTCTTTTTCTGCTTTAATGTGATAAAATATAAATACATAGCCATTATACTATAATATATATAAAAACGCAAGCAAAAAACCGCAGAAAACTGCGGTTTTAAGCGGATAATGTATTAGGCAAGCGCTATGGACAGCAACATCATTTCATCGGTATCTCCGTAGATTCCGTATAGCTGTGCAGGGTCAAGGGGATTTACTCCTTTGCCGATCTCTATTGTGAATGCCGGTCTTGCGAATTCGTTGATAAACCAATCCTTAAAGCCTGCATGAGATGCGCTCGGTGCCGGCTCTGCAACACGGTAGCCGGAAGCAGTCGAGAAAAGCTGCGCAAGCAGTAAGGAGCGCTCTGGAGTATTTTCTCCGTATTGCCAATATATTTCTTCACCCTGCGAATGCCATGCCATTGCAAGTGATATGTAGTTTTCACGGCACAGCCGCACAAGCGCTTGTGTTTCTGGTTCGCTTTCAGGGGAGGGACCTCCGTAACGTCTTGGTGAAGGACCGGTTATACCATCTGCACGCTCAATTTCCTTCATTAAGTCAAAGCCTGCATCAAAATTGTGATTTATGTCAACCCCTCTTGCATTTGCATTCCAATACCTGATGTTATTGTTGCCGTTTATCTGCTGTACAGCTGATGCCTGTGATCCCGCTGCACTGCTGCCGATTCGTGATATCTCATATCCATCGGGATTTATGCAGGGAACAACTATTATTGATTTTCCGAAAAGCGCATTTCTTGCACTTGAAATGGTAAAACTCAAATTGTTTTCGAGCGCATTGCAGTATTCTTCAAGGAAAATAAGCATAAGCAGTACTGTCAGCCGTTCGCTACCGTGAAATCCGCCGACATACAGTACATTGTTATTGCGTGCGCCTATTCTTGTTGCAAGTATAGGTCTGCCGAGAAGCGACTGTCCTATCGGAAAAACATCCAGAAATTCATACCGTTCACCCAAACGGTATATCTGATTTATGACCTCATTTATGCTGTATTCCCGTTGTTGAATGGTTGTTTGCGGCATAATTTATCACCTCATTAGATTTTAAAAGGAGAATTACTTATGGAACTTTATGAAAAAACTCTCAATGAAAGATATGCATATCACGGCAGAATTATTAATCTTCGCGTTGATGATGTTGAATTGCCGGACGGCAGGCGTTCCGACCGAGAAATAATTGAGCATAACGGCGGAGTGTGCGTTGTTCCGCTTGATAATGACGGCAATATATACTGCGTCCGTCAATTCCGCAGCCCATATAAAGAAGTACTGCTCGAAATACCTGCCGGCAAGCGTGACGGGGACGAAGATCCGCTTACTTGCGGTGTACGTGAGCTTAAGGAGGAGGTCGGAGCAAGCGCAAAGAATATCGTACCACTCGGAAAACTTTATCCCACACCGGGATATTGTGCAGAGATAATATGGATGTATCTTGCAACTGACCTTTCATTTTCGGAGCAGCAGCTTGACGACGGCGAATTTTTAAATGTTGAAAAAATATCGCTGGAAAAAGCGGTGGATATGATACTTTCGGGTGAAATAACCGATGCTAAAACGCAGACTGCCGTTCTTAAAGTCAAGCTGATGAAGGACAAAGGATTATGCTGAAACTGCAGTTTTTTATCAAGCTTTCAGCCGCATTAAGTACCGTATTTACTGTAGTTTTCATTGTTATATATCTTATGTTTCGCCAAGGCATTTTTCTTACATTGTCTATTACCCTCGGCACATTTGCCTATCACTTTTTAATGCGGCTTATTGTTGGTGCGCTTGTGAATGCAATGATGCATAATAAAGCAAATTACAAAGCTCGCCGCTACCGCCTTTGTGGTTTTGAGAAGAAATTGTATAAGGCTTTGCGGGTGAAGCAATGGAAAGGTAAAATGCCTACCTACGATCCGTCGTTGTTCTCTTTAAATCTGCATACTCCGAGCGAAATAGCAGGTGCTATGTGTCAAGCGGAGGTCGTGCATGAGGTAATTGCGGCCTTAAGCTTTCTGCCGGTTCTCTCGGTGCCTTTTTTCGATGAATTTGCGGTGTTTTTTATAACATCTCTGCTTGCAGCGTTGTTTGATATGATGTTTGTTATTATGCAACGTTACAACCGTGAACGTATCATAAGACTTGAGAGTAAGATCACATCCAAAAATATATGCAAAAATTAAACCAAATATTTATACTTGCAAACTGCCTGTCCCGTTAATACTATATAAGTAAAGGGGTGGGCAGTTTGGATTTTGAGCTTATTGACAACACACATCTTCGTGTTACCGTTAAAAGAGAGAGTTTAACTAAGCATGGTCTGACATATGATATGTTTTCATATAAGGATGAAGCTTCTCGCAGGCTTATTAAGACGATTTTGTATAAAGCACATC
>JAFPAK010000241.1 GCA_017390825.1 Clostridia bacterium | reverse complement strand
TCGGTTTAAATCCTCTTATAGATAATTGTAGAATACAGGGGAAAATCAAAACATCCGGTCTGTTGAGTGGTTGGATTTCAAGAGGAAAGTTACTTAATAGCGTAATAGACTTAGATATGTCAGAAGCTTCGTTCGGCTCAATGTCATATTCCGGTAAATGGTCGTGTGAAGATGGTTCAAGCGGTGTTATTAATGTTGATAATCAGCCTTCAAATCAGCAATACGAAGTATATTTCACACGAGGAATGGCAGGAGTAACATCATCTGAAATCATAAACGGAGAAGCTCTCAGAGCTAAAGGATTTACAGTTATAAATGTTTCGGGGTGATTAAATGGCTGAATGGAAAATCATTGACGGAGATTTGCCGTTTCTTAGCGAATTTCCGCAAATGTACAGTATTGACGATGCACCTTTAAGCACTTGGAGAATAATTAACGGAAAAGCTCCTTATAAAATAATTTTTCCAGTGCTTTACGAAATAGACGATGCACCTGCTTCGATGTGGAAAATCATTGACGGAGATTTGCCGTTTAAAAGCATTTTCCCGAAAATGTATAAGATTTCAACAGGATCAAAGCTTTATTTCGGAAACAAGCTCATAAAGAAGATTTTCTGCGGAGATACACAAATTAAGTCCCTTTATAACGGGGATACGAAAATGTTTTAAGGAGGTTTTAAAATGACTTACAGACAGGATTTCGATCACACAAGAGGAGATACGTTACCGATTGTTTTTACGCTCGATCAGGCGTTAGACCTTGCAGACGAAGGAACACAAATAACGTTCTCAGTCAAGGTAAAAGAAACCGACAATAACTATGTTTTTCAGGTAGACAAAACAGCCGTAACAGCTCTTGAAAACGAAGAAGCATACAGTTATTTAATGAAAGTACCTGCCGGAAACACAGTAGACCTGCCGCTCGGTAGATACTATTACGACTTAGAACTTCAGGCAAACAGTGAAGTTTACACGCTCGTCAAGGGTTTCATGGACTTAACGTTTGATATTACTCGACCGCCGGTCGTTCTTCCTACTTTTGTTTATCCTGACGTTGACGGGGACGGAATTATTTCAAGCGTTGATGCAACGTTAGTACTCAGAGCATATAATAATATATCTATGGGCAGATCTTCAGGATTAAACGGAGTTTACGCATCAGTTACAGGTGCGTCAGCTCCTACGTGGGCGGCAAATACCTATTACACCAAAGACGGCGATAATTATACACTTCAGACAGAAGAACCGCAGGACTGGGCGACAAACTGGACTGATTATTATATACAGACCGTTACACCTGAAGAACAGGAAAACCGAGCAGACGCCAACAGGGACGGAAAAATTACCACTATTGACGCTACGTTCATTAACCGATTTGTTCTTGCTTGCGACCTTGGAGAATATGACAACGATGCGGAAGGATGGACGGCGTTTATGAATAATGTTTATACTGATTAAGAGGTGAAACCATGATTAAAATATTCGGGCAGGACGACACGGTTTTCACTTCAAATGGCGACAAGATCCTTCAGCCTACAAAAGCACGACTGCGCAAGGAGGACGGCGGCGATTATTACGTTGACATAGAATGCAGTACAGATTATTCGCCGTGGATAAAGCACGGAAACATTCTCGTGTGCCCGACTCCTACAGGAGAACAGGCGTTCCGAATTAATAACCCTGAACAGAATAAAACAAAGATCAAAGCAAGAGCGAAGCACGTTTTTTTTGATACGCAAAATTATCTGATAGTTTCAGCAATGGCGACAGCGAAAACATGTGAAGAAGCTCTCGAAATTATAAACGCATCCACAGAGCCACAGACAGCGTTCACAGTGGCGTCAAATATTGATGATATAAATTCATATGGTTGTACTTTAAAATCGCTATATGAAGCCGTGAGCGGCGTTCTTGCACGTTGGGGCGGTCACTTGGTAAGAGATAATTTCGATATACAGATAAAAGAAACAATCGGGACTGATAAAGGTGTTACAATCAGGTACGGAAAAAACCTGAAAGAAATTCAGAAGTCCGAGGACTGGAATAACGTTGTTACGAAACTTTTACCTACAGGTAAAGACGGAATACGACTCGATTCAGTTTACCTGATTTCCGACACTCAGTATTCTATTCCGTATACAAAAACGGTATCATTCACTCAGGATATTGAAAAGGAAGAAGGCGAAACAGAATCACAATACGAGAACCGGCTGAAAGAAGATCTCGAAGAGCAGGCTACGGCATATTTAGCCGAGAACTGTAAACCACGAATAAATTATACAGTCAAAGCAAGTATCGAAAATATATCTGATATTGGCGATATTATAGAGGTCATTGACGAAGATCTTGAAATAGATCTTATTACAGCAGTAACGGCAATAGAATATGATTGTAACCTTGAAAAGATCACACTCGTGGAGTTCGGCAACATAAAAGAAAAATTATCAAATCTATTGAACATCATTAAAAATCAAAGCTAAAATCACGGAGGATTAAAGCAAATGGAAAGTATAATCGTAAGTATTATTTCAGCAGTAGCAACACTTGCAGGCGTTATCATAAGCACTAAAGCAAGCAACAGAGAAATACAGCATAAACTCGAAATACATCAGGCTGTAATTGACACGAAAATTGATAACCTTGCGAAAGAAGTGACAAAGCACAATCATTTTGCCGAGCGGATGCCGGTTGTCGAAGAACAAATCAAAGTTATTAATCATCGGTTGGAGGATCTCGAAAGGCATGAAAGAACGAATCAGTAAATTAATTGATGTAAAGTCAATAGTGACATTTGCACTCACAGGGGCGTTCGTTTATCAGGCTGTTATCGGCAGAATTGAACCGCAAATATTTATTACGATTTACAGTACAGTTATAGCGTTTTACTTTGGAACTCAGATGACGAAAAAGCCTTGACAAGTGCATTATATCATGATATAATAACGCTATTCACAGCGTGTTAGCCTCGCAGAAAATAATCCGAAAAAAGGACTGAACGGTATTTAATCGTTCAGTCCTTTTTCTTTGTGATAAGTAAATATTAAATCATTCAGCGCACCTTTTCAGAAATTCAGGATCGGAGGGTATTGATTCATATTCTTTTACAACTTCAGGGTGCGTTCCCTTTGCGAAAGCACACATTTCTATTTTTTCAAAGATCCACTTTTCGAGCCACGGTGCAGGGTTTCGCACTCCGTAACTCCAGTTCTGAACCGTGCGAAGTGGTATTCCTTCAGCTCTTGCAAACTCGGTCATTGACAATCCGACAGATTCAAGGTATTTACCTATTTTTGATTTGTTTGTATTTTTCATTTTTAATCATCCTCGTTTTCTATTAATTCATTGTAGCAGGATTCGCAAAGATCCTTAAAACCGTTTTCAGTAAGCTCGCCCTCGTGAAAATCATCCTGCTCGACCTCGTCTCCGCACACATCACAGTAGAAGTGCGGCACACTTCTTAAAGGACAAAGAACACCACGACAGCCAAATCCAGTATCGCCGCATCCTCCGACGCAATCATTTTCGATTCTTTTCATTTTTTATTTCCTCCGCAGTCAAATTTCCCACGAACGTGCTTAAATTGCAATCTTCGAATGTTCCTTCAGAAAAGCGGCTTGCAGTTATCATAAAATCATGTTCATAGCTTACGAACTGAAGGTTGTTATTTTCGTCAACCTCGACTGCGACTTTGTATTCCTTCAGGACTTCCGAAAGATCCTTCAGAAAATCAGACATAACGCTGTTTAAAATACACATTGCTTTAAATCCTCCTACAACGCCGAATAACAAGCGTTTTATTTCTTAGTGTAATTTTACACCCTTTATGCCGGAAGCCTGCTACGTGTCATTGTAGCGGCTTCCTGAAGGGTTTTGAACTCAACCAACAATATCGAGTTTCATTAAAGAATGAAAATCAGGGTTATAAGTCATTTTAAAAGCGATCTTGTATTCGACTGCGCCTGAAGTAACCTCAACGATTTTGTGTGCGATTTTCTCACGGATTGAATACTCATGCTTATAAGCCTTATCAAAGGCGGCTTCGGCTTCCTGACTTTCAGGGTTTTTTTCGTACTCTTTATCAGCAGTCTCCGAAGCAATAATTGCAAGGTTAAGTTCGTTTAAAAGTTCTTTTAGTTCTTTCATTTTAAAACATCCTTTCGGTTTTTGGTTTATATCCTTCAGGGCGTGGACCCTGAAGGACTTTCGTTTTTATGATCTTGCGATTTCAACTTTTTCCTTGATTTCAAGAAGCTGTCTCGCCCACTTTTCACACTCTTTTTTTACTCCTGCTCGGCTTAATCCGTTTTCCCATTTGCAATTGTCTGCGGAATAGATCTTAAAGGTTTCTGAAGTTCTGTTTGTCAGTGGGTTGAAGTGTACACCCTCGGAAACAACCTTCACGCCGTATCTTTTTTCAAGTGTTTTAAATCCTCTTGTTTCATTCATGTTCATTTACCTCGTTTCAAGTGTTTTTGGTTTGTTTTCTTCAGGATCTCGGGAAAATCAAATTTGCTACGGTTTGTTCTCAACTTGTTTTCCTTGCTTCCATGATTATATTATAACACTCATCGGGTGCAAAGTCAAGCGTTTTTTAAAAATTTTTCAGAAATTTTTTTGAACATGTTCCAAAATGGAACATGTTCGTTTTATTTACATAGCGTAGGGTTCAAAAACAAGCGGATGCGATTCAAGCCATTCGGTCGTTTTTTCCTTAGAATAATTTGAACTCGCATAAATCCACGAAACGACATCCTGAAGGGCTTCGTTTGTGTTTTCAGCTTCAATAATTAAATCGTTTCCCTGATCGTTCAGGTACATTTTATCGCCTGCGAACTCTGTAAAAACTTTATAATGTTTCATTCCCTTTACTCCTCTATCTTTTCTGCATAGCAGTCGGAAATTTTGACGTATTTTCCTTCAATTCTCCTGAAGAACTCAACGGCTTTTTCAAGTGCTTCCTTTTCTGAAAGAGCTATAAAAAAGCCCCTGAAACCAAATTCGACTTCGTTTACCTCATAAGTAGCGTATTTCATTTCTTTTTACCTCCTATTATGATTTAATCCTCGATCATATCTGCGGAAATGGTCGGACACATTGAATACTGTCCGAGCGGATAAAATGTTTCTGCGTTCCTATATTCAGATGTTTTTTTATTGATTCTGAATTTAAACTGATTTCCGTCCTCGTCAAGTGCTGTTACTGTGCAAGCAGTGCGAGCGATTATTGTATATGGCCATATGCAATTGTGGTCGCAGATGCTACGTGCAGAGTATTTGCGTCCTACTTCAAATTTTTTCATAACTATCGTCCTTTCGCAATCTTTGGTTTTGGGGTGTATCAGGAAGGGAACTGTTTTTTGTTCCCTCCATGATTATATTATATCACCCATTGAGTGCTACGTCAAGCGTTTTCTGAAAAATCTTTTGAAAAATTTCTGAAGGGTTCAGGATCCTTATCGACCTGCACGTAATAGGAACAAACTGCGATTTGTTTTGTTGCGGGGTTATAATGTTCTAACGCTCTATACAACGTACACGGCACGCTGTCGCCTTCCTGATATACAAGATAAACATTATACCCGTTAGCCTTGAAGTCCGTTTTCGCCACTCTATAGCGTTTTCCGCTATGTTCTATAACATCAGTTTCATTTTTCAAAAACGAATAGATCTTATCTGAAAGAATTCTCGTGTTGATTCTGCGAACGTTCATTCTGAACTTTGAACGGATAATTAACATGTAATATTCTTTACCGTTCAGCATTTTTTCGTACTTCAGATTCAGGAAATCCGTAAGGTTTTCAAGATCCTCGCCCTCGAAAACCTGAATTAAATTATTGTATTTCATGTTATCACCTCTTTAAACTTCAATTCGCTCTATCACACAAAACGGAATTGTTTGCACTTCAAAAGTGCTTAAATTTGTAAGCTCGATGCCGTCTTTAGTGATAACTATTTCGAATAAGTTTGTCATAACTTCTCGAACTTTTCCTGATTTCAAAAAAATAGTCAGTTTCATTTTTAGTCCTCCATGTTATCAATTGAGATAATATTATTGATCGGAATTTCTTTCATATCGTACTTGAAATCTTTTGAAAAGTAGCAGATAACTTTAGTTCTGTAAAAGTCAATAGAAGATACGTTTTCGATGCATTTTTCTTCGCCGCTGTTATTGTCTGAATAAAAGTTGATTTTCATTTCCGCTCCTCCTTGTATTGTGCAGGGATCTCGGAAGATCCCTGCCGGATGTTTTCTGTTTTAATAACCATTGTTTTCGCGGCATATCAAATCAAATGTTTTCCAGTCGTCAAACATAAGATCAATATAGAGCTTTACTACGTCAGACGTTAAAAGGTGAATTTCTTCGTCTTTCATTACTGAATCGTAGCAACGATCCTTCCCGCCTTCAATTATTGTTTCCTGTTTATCATCATCATAATATGCGTTGCTGTCAAGATAATCATTTAAAGCTCTTAAAAGTTTCTGAAGTCGTTTCATGACTAATCCCT
>JAFPAK010000240.1 GCA_017390825.1 Clostridia bacterium | reverse complement strand
AGGCTTGTGATATAACCTTGACCGTTGCAATGTCAGTTCGGATATCCTATCTTCTGACTTTTGTTTTATTTCAAGAAGTTGAGTAGATGTTTCAATATCATTATCATAAAGAAAATGAAACTGTTTTTGGTATCGCTCAAATTTTATAAGTTCTTCTCTCAAATAAAAGCATACTCTTTGCGGCGGTTCCTTTTTGCGTATCTTCCCAAACAGATATAAGTAGTGATAGTACAGAGCCTTAAAGCCTTTGAGCTTTATTGGTTCATATTTTTTGAGCCAAGCATTATAGTCAGGTTTAGGTACAGACAAATCTCTAATACCGTTTCTTGCCCTGATGATACGCTCTTTAATTGCTTCGGGACTATAATTTTCGCCAAGAGATTTTAGTCGGATATATTTTTCGGAGAAGGTTGGTTTTAATGCTATATATTTTCCCGTATCCTTAACCTCATATCCTCTGCGTTTCAATTCACTCCAAAAACTTTGTGTTGTATATGAGCCTTCTATTATGCCGTCAATCTCATCTCTTATCTGTCCTCGTATTGTAGGGTATCCGTTTTTCTCTGCCATCCACTCAGCATAATGCTTACCCTTGCTTTTAGGATTTTCTATTACCGAAAGATTATATTCATAACAAAGCCTATCAGAAATCCTTTTCATTAGATTATAGTTTGCGGTATTGTCATAATACTTCAGTCCATCTGCAAAGGATACAGAGTTAATAACAAAATGGTTGTGCAAATGCTCTTTATTCAGATGAGTTGCGATTACAACCTCAAATCTATCGCCCCACATTTCTTTTGCGAGTCTTTTCCCGATTTCATGAGCTAATTCAGGTGTAACCTCGCCCGGTTTAAAGCTTTGTATTGCGTGAAATGCTACAATGCCATCCGTCTTACCATAACGGAGCTTTGTTTGATGCATTTTATATTTTGCCATATCGGGCGTTGTATTAACACCCGATACAAACAAGCTTCGCTCTGTCTTATAATCATCAGAAGCATAGTCCATAACATCGTGAAGAGCTTGAATTTGCCTTTCGCTATAACGCTGTCCTTCTGTCTTTTCAGGATTAGCAGCATAATTTATAAGTGTATCAACTCTGCCTTTTATGTCCCATATTTTTGTTGTTGCCATTTTATATCGCCTCCTTTGATTTTATCGGGAACGGTGAAGAGAGCATTGATTTGTAAAATCACCTTATCCAATCGCTTTGCCTGACCTCTTAAAAATTCGGTGTCAATTTTATGGATATTAAACGTACCATTTGAAATGGAATAAATGTTGGTGGCAATATCTGTAAGCTCTGACATTATTTTATCGTAGTCATTTGGTGGTCGTGGTTTAGGCAAATATCCTCTTGCAACGGTTCTTATAAAAGCCGATTTTGTAAGACCTGTTTTTGCTATCGCCTTGTTTAATGTTTCATATTCTTCTTCGCTGAGTCTTACTGAAAAAGTCTTTGTTCTGTTGCGCATCTTGCCGCCTCCTTTCGTACTTGGGGTGTTAGGGGTATCCCTTAAAAATCGAATTTGTAATGCCAAATTCAGTGCTTGTTAAAACATTAAATATAAATTATCTCAGCGTAGATAATTTCTTCCGCACACGCTTTAGCGTTGTTCATATGACCAACCCACGCCATCTGTTGAGTCGCTTTGTCAGGAGCATTTTTCTCTGCCTCCTTGATAAATTGCTCTAAGATTTTCTGTGCCTGAACATCAACCTCGTGTAAATGTTCAAACAGTTTTCCGGTCATAAGAAGTGTGCTATACAAACATCGTTTGTTTGATTTCAAATGCTTTTTTCTAAGCCTTCCATACTTGCCGATTTCGTGCTTGCACTCCGGCACCGTCAAGTTCGGTATGTAATAATTGCCGCACCTTGCATACTCGATTCCGTTTTCAATAATTCTTTCCTTCATTGTAAAATCTCCTTTCCATTAGTGACCTTTACGGGAATGTGGCACATTCCCGTTTATGCGATTAAGGCGAAAATCAATATCTGAAATCTTCGTGCATTCCTACTGCATCGAGATATTTCAGCCTTGCCTTTTCTCTTTCTTCAGGTGTGTCAGCTGTTTTGTATTGTGTGTAGT
>JAFPAK010000026.1 GCA_017390825.1 Clostridia bacterium | reverse complement strand
TTTCATTTTTATCACTCTCCTGCATGAGAAATGCCAAGGATAGAAAGCTCTTTATCGGTAAGACCGACACCGCGAAGCATCAATCTGTTTCCACGGAGCGATTCAATTGAGTTGATACCCATACCGCCCATAAGCTCTTTAATCTCGTGTCTCCAAGCATTCATCAAATTTATTAAGCGTTCGCTTCCCATATCAGGGTTAAGTCTTTTTACAAGCTCAGGTCTTTGTGTTGCGATACCCCAATTACACTTGCCGGTCTGACAGGTACGGCAAAGGTGACATCCGAGAGCAAGGAGCGCCGCCGTAGCAATATAGCAAGCATCTGCTCCCAATGCTATCGCCTTAACAACATCTGCCGCACTGCGGATAGAACCGCCTACAACTAAAGAGACATTGTTTCTGATACCCTCATCACGAAGCCTTTGGTCAACAGATGCAAGTGCAAGCTCAATCGGTATGCCAACATTGTCACGGATGCGAGTCGGAGCGGCACCTGTGCCGCCACGAAAACCATCTATTGCAATAATATCAGCACCGCTTCGTGCGATACCGCTTGCAATAGCGGCAATATTATGAACTGCCGCAACTTTTACAATAATCGGCTTTTTGTATTCTGTTGCCTCTTTAAGAGAGAATACAAGTTGCCTTAAATCCTCGATAGAGTAGATATCGTGATGCGGAGCGGGAGAAATAGCATCACTGCCTTCAGGAATCATTCTTGTCCTTGATACATCTCCGACAATTTTTGCTCCCGGCAGATGTCCGCCGATACCCGGCTTTGCACCTTGTCCCATCTTAATTTCAACGGCTGCACCTGCCTCTAAGTAATCCTTGTGAACACCGAAACGACCGGAGGCTACCTGAACAATTGTATTTTCTCCGTAACAATAGAAATCCTCGTGCAAACCGCCCTCTCCTGTGTTATATAAAATACCAAGCTCGGTAGCGGCTCTTGCCAAAGATTCATGTGCGTTATAGCTGATAGAACCGTAGCTCATTGCGGAGAACATAACCGGCATTGAAAGCTCAAGCTGAGGAGGTAACTCGCACTTTAACTTCCCGTTTTCATCTCGCTGAATCTTTTCGGGCTTTTTGCCAAGGAAAACACGGGTTTCCATTGGTTCACGGAGCGGATCAATAGGAGGGTTTGTTACCTGGGATGCGTTAATCAGGATTTTATCCCAATATACCGGAAGTGGTTTGGGATTACCCATAGATGAAAGCAGAACACCGCCGCTTGAAGCCTGCTTATATATTTCTTTAATGGTATCATTCTGCCAGTTTGCATTTTCACGAAGTGTGCAGTCACTTTTAACAATTTTTAACGCTCTTGTAGGGCAAAGAGAAACACAACGCTGACAGTTTACACATTTGGTTTCGTCACTTATGAGCATTTTGTTTTCTTCATCGTATGTATGTACTTCATTTGCACATTGTCTTTCACAGACACGGCAGCCGATACAGCGATTCTGATTTCTTATAACTTCAAATTCAGGATAGATAAATTCTACGCTCATAACTTAACACCTTCCTCCATTTTGATGATAACAGGTTCTCCGCCGGCAGGTGCCCAAATGTTTTCAGCATCAGGTTCCATTACACGGATAGCGGCTTCTTCGCTTGCAATAAATACTTTGTCGTCTTTTTCACCGACTACCATACTGCGGAGCTTCAAGCGGTCATTAAGAGCCATAAGTCCTCCGTTAAAACCAAACACAATAGAAAACGGTCCTGTAATCAGGAGACTCGGAAACAGTGTACGAAGATAAATATGTTTTTCTTTATCCTCAAAATCTGTCTTATTTTCTATAGTGCTCCAGAATGGTGCAGCAATAACACTTGCGGCTTCGCCAAGTGATAGCCCTTGTCTGCGGAGCAGATAATCCATTATATATGTAATAACCTCTGTATCGGTCTGGAGTGTACACTTGTATCCAAACATTTCTATAAAACGGCGGTTAGCATCATAGGATGATATTTCACCATTATGTACTATTGAATAATCAAGAAGTGTAAACGGATGAGCACCGCCCCACCAACCGGGAGTATTGGTAGGATAACGACCGTGTGCTGTCCACGAATAGCCTTCGTATTCATCAAGCTTATAAAACACACCGACATCCTCCGGAAAACCTACCGCCTTGAATGTTCCCATATTTTTACCGCTTGAAAATACGTATGCTCCGGGCATTTCTGTATTTATTTTCATTACAGTTCTTGCAACGAACTCGTTTTCATCAAGCTGCATGGAGAGAAGTACAGATTTTAATGGTGCTACAAAATATCTCCATATAACAGGCTCGTCCGTAATTTGGGGAATTTTCCGTGTAGGGAGAATTTCGGATTTGACAATTTCAAATCTTTCCTTTAAAAATTTTTCACAGTCCTTTCGGGTGGTGCGGTCATTAAAGAAAAAGTGAAGCGCGTAAAACTCTTTATATTCGGGGTATATGCCATAAGCGGCAAAACCACCGCCGAGACCGTTGCTGCGGTCATGCATAGGCTTCATAGCTTCTATTATTTTTTCACCCGTCATGCGATTTCCTTCTTTAGATATAACTGCAGCAATTGCACATCCGGAAGGGATTCGTACCTGACCTTCTGTGTTCATAGGTCCACGTCCTTTCATGCAAATAATAAAACGAATAAATAAACAAAAAAAGACGTCACTCACTTAGAAGAAAATTCTTCTAAATGAATGAACGTCTTTGCTCATTTGCAACCATTATATACTAAAATTTCGAATTTGTCAAGAGAAAAACGCAAATTTACCAAATATCTGAAAGTTTTTTAGTAAAAAATTCAAAAAAAGGGTTGACAAATAAAAAAATTGGGTGTATAATGTGTGCAGTTGAAGGCAAAGGCGTCTTCGAGATTCGGTTCTCGAGGACGCTTCTTTTGTTTTAACAATATAATATGAGTTTGTGGAGATAAGGCAATGGCGTCTTTAAGAGTATTTCTATACTCTTGGAGGCGCTTTTTTTCTTTTCGCTGCTAAAGGAGGAACAAAAAATGTCGTATGTAGATGAAGTAATCGAAAGGGTTGAAAGAGAAAATCCTAATGAACCGGAATTCCATCAGGCGGTTCGTGAAGTTCTTGACTCAATCAGACCTGTTGTTGACGCAAATGAGGCAGCGTATAGAAGAGATGCACTGCTTGAAAGACTCGTTAATCCCGAAAGACAAATCAAGTTCAGGGTACCGTGGATTGATGATAAGGGTGATGTTCAGGTTAATACCGGATACCGTGTACAGTTTAACAGTGCAATCGGTCCATACAAAGGCGGCTTGAGACTTCATCCGTCAGTTAATATCGGAATCATTAAGTTCTTAGGATTTGAGCAGATTTTCAAAAATTCACTTACCGGGCTTCCGATTGGCGGCGGTAAGGGAGGCAGTGATTTCAATCCCAAAGGAAAATCTGACAGAGAGATTATGGCATTTTGCCAAAGCTTTATGAGTGAGCTTTGTAAATATATCGGTGCTGATACTGATGTTCCTGCCGGAGATATTGGTACAGGTGCAAGAGAAATCGGATATATGTTCGGACAGTATAAAAAGCTCAGAGGCTTGTTTGAAGGCGTTCTTACAGGAAAAGGTCTTTCATATGGCGGTTCACTTGCGAGAACAGAAGCAACCGGTTATGGTCTTTTGTATCTTACCGATGAAATGCTTAAGAAAAACGGAAAGGATATCAAAGGAAAAACCGTAGTCGTTTCAGGAAGCGGTAATGTTGCAATTTATGCTGTGGAGAAAGCACAACAGCTCGGTGCAAAGGTTGTTACAGTATCCGATTCAAACGGCTGGGTATATGATCCTGACGGTATTGATGTTGCTGCTCTTAAAGAAATCAAGGAAGTAAAGAGACAGAGACTTACCGAATATAAGAACTACAGACCAAATTCCGAGTATCACGAAGGTAAGGGTGTTTGGAGCATCAAAGCGGATATTGCGCTTCCTTGTGCAACACAGAACGAGCTTGAACTTGATGATGCAAAGACCTTGGTTAAAAATGGTGTAATCGCAGTTGCAGAAGGTGCAAATATGCCAACAACTGCTGATGCGACAAAATACCTTCAGGAAAACGGAGTGCTCTTTGCACCCGGTAAAGCTGCAAATGCAGGTGGTGTAGCAACTTCAGCATTGGAGATGAGTCAGAATAGTGAAAGACTCAGTTGGTCCTTCGAAAAGGTTGATTCAAAGCTTAAAGATATTATGGTTAATCTTTTCGACAACATTGATGATGCCGCAAAGCGTTATGGATTCCCCGGAAACTATGTGGCAGGTGCAAATATTGCAGGTTTTGAAAAAGTAGTAGATGCAATGAATGCACAGGGTATTGTTTAATACTAAAAAATAAATAAATATAAGTAAAAAGGCAAAGGCGTCTTTAATGTGATATTTTTTACATTGAAGGTGTCTTTTGCTGTTTATAAGGAGATGTTTTACTATGAAAACCGTACCGGATTATTTTGGAAGCTTGGTTTTTGATGACAGAGTTATGAAATCTAAACTTTCATCAAAGGTGTACAACTCACTGAAGAAGACAATTGATGAAGGAGCGCAGCTTGACTCAAATGTAGCCAATGCCGTTGCGGATGCCATGAAAGAATGGGCAGTTGAAAACGGAGCCACACATTATACACATTGGTTCCAGCCTCTTACAGGTATAACTGCCGAAAAGCATGACAGTTTTATTTCTCCTTCACCTGATGGCAGAGTTATTATGGATTTTTCGGGAAAAGAGCTTATCAAAGGAGAACCGGATGCTTCAAGCTTTCCTTCAGGCGGATTACGTGCAACTTTTGAAGCAAGAGGATATACTGCGTGGGATCCCACATCATATGCCTTCATAAAAGGGAAAACACTTTGTATTCCTACAGCTTTTTGTTCATACGGCGGCGAAGCCCTTGATAAAAAGACACCACTTCTCCGTTCAATGGAAGCGTTAAATAAGCAGGCACTTCGTATTCTGAAGCTTTTTGGAACAGAGGCTAAGTATGTGCATACTTCTGTCGGTCCGGAACAAGAATATTTTCTTGTTCCCAAGGAAATGTTTGAAAAGCGTAAGGATTTGATTTATACAGGCAGAACACTCTTTGGTGCAAAACCTCCGAAAGGTCAGGAAATGGATGACCATTACTTCGGTGTAATCAAGCCTAGAGTAGAAGCATATATGACGGAACTCAATGAAGAACTCTGGAAGCTCGGAATCCTTGCAAAGACTCAGCATAATGAGGTTGCACCGGCACAGCATGAGCTCGCGCCAATTTATACAACTACAAATATTGCAACCGACCATAACCAGCTCACAATGGAAATTATGCAAAAGGTAGCTGCACGTCACGGTCTTGTGTGCTTGCTTCATGAAAAGCCGTTTGCAGGCGTAAATGGAAGTGGTAAACACAACAACTGGTCTATGGCAACTGACACAGGTGTAAATCTTCTGTCTCCCGGTGAAACGCCGTATGAAAACGCACAATTCTTGCTGTTCCTTTGCGCAGTAATCAAGGCTGTTGACGATTATCAGGATTTACTTCGTATTTCGGTTGCAACTGCCGGAAATGACCATAGACTTGGTGCAAATGAAGCACCGCCGGCTGTTGTTTCTATGTTCCTTGGCGATGAACTGAATGCAGTTTTGGAAGCAATTGAAACAGATACACCGTATAAGGGTGCAGAGAAGACACAGATGAAGCTTGGAGCACTAGTACTTCCTAAGTTTAACCGTGATACAACCGATAGAAACAGAACATCACCATTTGCATTTACCGGTAATAAGTTTGAATTCCGTATGCTCGGTTCTTCAAATAGTATCGCTTGTGCAAATATTATGCTTAACGCTGCTGTTGCAGAAAGCCTTAAGATTTATGCTGACAGGCTTGAAAATGCAGATGACTTTGAAACCGCACTCCACGAAATGATTAAGAAAACAATCAAAGACCATAAGCGTATCATTTTCAACGGCAACGGCTACGATGATGAATGGATTAAGGAAGCCACAGAAAAGAGAGGTCTTTTGAACCTTCGCACAACACCGGATGCTATTCCGCATTTGCTCGACAAGAAAAATGTGGATATGCTTACAAGCCATAAGGTATTTTCAGAGGCAGAACTTAAATCTCGATGTGAAATTACTTTGGAAAACTACTGCAAGACGGTTACAATCGAAGCTAACACTATGTCCCAGATGGCTAAGAAGGAAATCTTGCCTGCAATTGAAGAATATACCGCATTCATCGCATCAGCAGCAGGAAAGAAAAAGGCTCTTGATGCAGAAGTTTCATGCGTATATGAAACCGGAACAGTCAGAAAGCTTTCTCTCCTTTCAGGTCAGATTTTTGAAAAATGTGATGAACTCGATAAAGTTCTCTGCAAGCTCTCTGACAGTGCAAATGTTGAGCAGGAAGGATATATGATTCGTGATGAATTACTTCCGAAAATGAGCGAACTCCGAGTAGCCTGTGATGAGGCGGAGGTCATTACAGCAGAAAAATATTGGCCGTTCCCAACATACGGAGAATTGCTTTTCGGTGTTAGATAATCAGATGAAAGGGGAATTTTTATGGCAGATAAAAAGCAAACTGAAAACTTTGTAAAGAGTATAGATTTTACTGATTTACTTCCTAAAATGCAGGTCAGGACACCGGAGATTGATCCGCTTTATGAGAAAGCATTTCTTGACAGAGATGAAAAACCGGCAAG
>JAFPAK010000239.1 GCA_017390825.1 Clostridia bacterium | reverse complement strand
TTGAAATATCGGTAAGTATCTTTACTATGAAATCCCTGATTGACTTCAGCGCAGTTTCAATGGAGTTCTTAATCTTCTTAAAAGCCGCTATAATTGTGTCGCCGCAGTTCTCCCAAATCAAACGCCACGGTAAAGTAATAAGTTTAAAATAGCCTTTTACAAGTTCAACATACGTCTTTAAAGCAACCTGAATTATTTTTTTCATATTGTCCCATACTTTCTGAAGGACTTTGGACGTATCGTTCCAATTATTACTCCACGTTTTCTTGAACGTATTCAGGACTGTTTTTATTCCGGCAAATAATTCTTTGATTTTCTTTATTGTGTTCTCGAATACTCCCTTGAAAACTCCAAGAACTGTTTTAACTACTTCTATACCGTCAGAAAATTTCGTTTTGAACTTTTCCCACGCCTGCTGTATTTTGTCCCATAAGCCGAGCCAAAAGTTGCGGAATCCTTCGCAGTTATCCCACAAATATTTAAACCCTGCAACCAACGCTGTAATTGCTATTATGATAAGTCCGATAGGGTTAGCATTCATTGCAATATTGAGCGCATTTTGAGCGGCGGCGGCGGCATACTGAGCGATTGTGAGCCCCTGTTCTGCGGCTGTTGCGGCTATAACTGCAACCTTATTAGCTATTAACTGAGCTGTGAAAGCTGTCATTAATCCCGTCACCGTTATCAGGACTGTCGGGAGGTTGTCACTGATCCACGCCGTAGCGGTTTTAACGTCATCGATGACATCATTTAGAATTGCAATTCCGTCACGCAATGCAGGTTCAATTTTCTCGAAAAGTAAAATCTGCAATGATTCAAGATTTGATTTCATAAGTGTAACGTCACCGCTTAAATTGTCGGTCATTGTTTCCGACATTCTTTTTGCCGCACCGTCACTGTTTTTTATTGCTTCTGATAGTTTATCAATATCTGAAGGAGCGGCATTTACTACCGCTAAAAATCCTGACATTGCATTTTTGCCGGCTATACCTGACGCAACTTGTGCTTGTGTTGTTTCGTCAAGTCCCTGCATTTTTTCTCGGAGGTATGCCATCGCTTCCGATAAGGATCTCATTTCGCCGTCAGAATCTTTCAGAACATCTTCGGTTGTTATTCCGAGCTGTGCCATTGCATCTGTAACGTCTTTTGTCGGACTTGCAAGCCTTGTCAAAATGCTTCGTAATGCCGTGCCTGCCATTTCTCCCTTGATACCTGCATTAGCCATTAATCCGATTTGTTCTGCGGCATCTTCCATCGAATAACCCATTGCACCGATCAAAGGTGCGGCATACTTGAACGTTTCACCCATCATTGCAACATTTGTATTTGCGTTTGAGCTTGCCGCCGCCATTACATCTGCAAGCCTGCCGGAATCCTTTGCGGAATATCCCATTGCGGTCAATGCATCTGTAACAATGTCTGAAGTTGTCGCAAGATCTTCACCCGAAGCCGCCGCCAAATTCATTATTCCTTCTATACCTGATAGCATATCTTCGGTTTTCCAACCTGCCATCGCCATATAGTTAAACGCTGAACTTGCATCTGTTGCGGAGAAAACAGTCGTTTCGCCCATCTGCTTCGCTTTTTCTGTGAGTGCTTCCAGTTCTTCACCTGTCGCACCCGAAACTGCCTGCACTTTTGACATTCCTGCCTGAAAGTTCGAGCCTGCATCAATTATGCCCTTGATAGCTTCTTTAACTTTGTTTAAAGCTGTCTGAAGTGCCGCTGATGCAATATCGGTCAATACTCCTTTAAGGACTGTAAAGCCACCGTCTGCGCCCTTCTGTGCGCTTTCTGAAGTATCATCGATTTCGTTTCCGAGCTTGTCAATTGCTTCTCGGTTTGCTTCAATTTCATTTGACGTTTCGTTTAATTCTGCTTGTGCATTGTTTACGGCTGTCTGCCATTTGTCAACGGTTCTTGCCGCCTGTTCGTATGTGCTGTTAGCTTCTTTAAGCTCTGAATCTGCTTTATTGATATTTTCCGCACATTCTTTGAGTTCGTCAGACGCTAAACCTGCGCTGTTTGCATATGTCTTAAACTCCTTTGATGCATCTTCGAGAGCGGCGTTTGCTTTTTCAACTTTGTTTTCAGCTGACGCAACATTTTTTTCGAGCTTTGCAATTTCTTCGGCTGTTGCTGTTCCTGAATTCTTAGCATTGTCAAGAGCTTTTTTCGCTTCTTCGAGTTCGCTGTTAGCTTTGTCGAGCTTGCTTTGTGCTTTTTCTACGTTTCCGTAAAGCTTTACAACCTCTGCGGAATTCGCAGACGTTCCGGCTGTCAGTCCTTCAAGCTTTGATTTCGCAGTCGTGAGCTTTTCAGTCCATTCCTGAATTTTGCTTGAATTCTGTTCGTAATTTGTTCTTGCTTTTGCAAGCATTTCCGAAGCTAAATCAAGAGCGTTTTTCTGCTGTGTAAGTTTCTTTGAAAGTGCTTCGTTCTTTGCTGTCAGTGCTTCAACGGATTTGCTGTTGTTTGCAAACTGAGAACTAACAACCTTTAATTCTGATCCGACTAACGTTAAGCTGTCTTTGATGTTTCGTAATGCTCTTTTATATTCGGATTCACCCTGCAACTTTATTGTGCCGCCAAATGCCATTTGCGAACCTCCTTCCTTTACTTTATCCAATCGTCAGAATCAACGTATTCTTCTTCAAGCTTTGCATATGTTTTCTGCGCAATTCTTAAACTTAACTCTAAATCAAAATTGCGCTTATATGCATTATGAAATCTTGTAAATTTCCGTACTGTCATCCTGCCGATTTCCTTTGTGGTAAATCCCATCTTTAACCCTGTTACATAAAACCACTCGAATTCGATATAAGGATCTATTTCGTCATCCGAGTGGATCACTCGTTTTTTGATTCGTCCTTGCTTGCTATCTGAATAGCTTCGCCGAGCTTGCTTCCGACATTGGTTAATCCAAGCTGTGTTATCATTCGTCCGACCTGCTTATGTGTAAGAGGCTTCTCGTCAGTTCCGTTCTGCTCGTTGCTTATGTCTATACCTTCATTCAACATTTCTGTAAATCCGAAAATAATTGCTTTTGCATCTGCTTCGCCCTTTTCTCCGGATGTGAGTTCCGACCATTTTTCTATTGTGCCGTACTCTGCCTGTATTGCTTCCATGACGTTTAAATCAAAACAGATAAGATATTTCTTGCCGTTGAGTTCTAACTCGGTATAAAAATCTTTCATTTTTTATTCTCCTTTGGTATGATCTTAAATAAAGCATTATCCGCCTTGATTGAATCAAAACGGATAAAGAATCTCTGCGTACTCGTGGCACGTGAGCTAACGTATTCAAATACGCCCCTGCACGGCAGGTGGAGCGGCTTTCCGCTCTTTAATGTAAAATTAAAGGGCAGGGCGGAAATGCCCCGCCCTCGTTATCAGGATGCGTTATAAGCGTATGCAACATAAATCACTGCATCGTCTGCCGGTGCTGTGGTAAATGTAAGGGTTGTTCCTGCTACGGAATAATCTTCAGGTGATACTGCCGCACCGTTTACGGTTACTGTGAAAATGCTTGTCGGTGTGTGTGAAAGTGTGAATGCTGTTGTGGTTCCGTCACCTTCAAACGCATTTGAGGTTGTAACCTGTCCGAAGCATGTTGCAAGGAATTCAAGAGCGGATGCATGACTTGTAAATGTCTTTGACTTACTCCATTCGCCGTTTGAAAGTGTTGCAACGGTACCTTCAATTGTCTGAGTTCCGAACTCTGTTGTTTCGCCGTGTGTGTTGTTCTCCTGAGTAGGTTCTGCGAACTTGACCTTCGAGAGAAATTCAACCTTATACTTGCGGAGTCCGCCAACCATTTTATTGATGATTCTGCCGACACCAACGTAAGGAGCTGAATCGTTCTTGTTGCGGATCATAGCTCCGGTTGCATTGTCAATTTCGTGTCCGAGAAGTGGTGCGAATACTGCATCATCATCATCGTCAACGGTGAGCGAAAGTGTACCGCTTGAAAATGTGTTGTCGCTTTCTGCGATTGCATCATCTGCATAGAGTACAGCTGTGTTGTTTGTGATTGACGCATTAGCTGAAACCGCTTTTCCGAGTGACTGCATTGCACCGTAACTAACGCTTTCGCCTGCTTCATGAAGGATCGCAAACTTTAAATTGTTTAAACCGATCTTTGCCATATAAATTAACTCCTTTCAATACCGAAACAAAGTGTTTTATGATAATATCCCGTATCAGTTTCGTACATTTCTGCGGAATCCTGAGAAGGAACGTACATAAAGTTATTTGCTTTCATAATATTTTTAATAGCCTGTTCAATCGGATAGTAATTTCCTTTTGAATAAATATCAAAATCATAGTACGTAACGTAGTTTTGAATTTGATCTTCGGCAGTAAAAACTGCTGTGTTATTTGATGCTGTATAAGTGACGTAGGGTTCGCCCTGCCCTTTGTAATAAAGATATTTAACAGGTATTGAAACCCCGTCAACGCTGAAACCTGAAAAAGCATTTTCGATAATATCATTCATTTTCCGTCAATCCTCTTTGATATACTTTTTCTGCACTTCTTCCATTGCTTTTGTGATTGCTGTTTTATTGAATGATTTACGCATAAACGGCTGTTTAGGAAACGGCGAAGTGCTTCTTCCGTACTCAAATACATTCGCAACGAGAGCGGCAGGAGTGCGCTGTCCGTCCTGATTAGTAAAGTAACCTGAAAATCCAACTTTAACATTTATACCGTCATCTGAGGGCGTTTTATATACTCTCGTGGTGCCTAAACATTGCATTAATTCGGCATCTTTTTTCATTGCCGCAGGTGCGTTTTCCTGTATCTTTGCAAGTACGGTTTTTGCCCCTGCTTCAACCATTTTGCCCATCATTTTTTCGGTGTTGTGTTCGAGATCATTTATTTGCCTGATTAATTCCGCCGGAATTTCAAATTGAGCTTTAGCCATTAGTGCGTATTCTCCTTTGCTTGTATTTCAAGTTCAACGCCGGATTCATCAATGTTATTCAAATACTCGATTGAATATGTTTTGCCGTTATACTTCACAAACATTTTTCGGGTTATTTCTGTAACTGGATAGCGGATCGTGAAACGTGTATACGCTCTTTCAAAATCACTATTAGCAGTTATTATCGTATAACCTCTTGTCGTATGTACTGCCGCATATGTTGTGAGTACAAGCGTTTCTGTTACTGTTTGAAATCCCTGTGAATCCGTCACATTCGTTACGCTGTAAATTTCAATTTTTTTGTTGTATTTTCCTGCGTTAAGTGGATGTTTCATAACAGATTTACCGAGTGCATCCCGAGTATAGTTTCTACTGTAGCATTCGGCACAATATGACTGTCAATATACATTGCCCTGTTGTCGTACATATCCTGAACTAAGATATATACAACTATGACAAAATCATCGTGCTTGTCAACGCTTTCGTCATTAAGCCCTGTATATGATTTGATATATGCTTTAGCCGCCGCCAATGCCTGAGATAGAAAACTAAGATCTTCGGGCGTAGGTTCTGCGATTCTGCAATAGCTTGCAAGCTCTGCAACCGTGAGTTCGCTAACCTTCACGATCCGCACATCCTTTCATCTTATTCTGTAGGCTCTACGATCTTCAGTGTGTAGTGTGCAGTTTTGAAGCCGTCCGCCCAAATAGTAAATTTACCTTTTGACTTTTCTTCGTTGTTACCTGCAAGAACTAAATCAGCCGCAACCCATCTTACAAAATAACCTGCGCTGTCGAGTCCTACGCTCTGCGCTTCTGTGACGTCCTCTGCGGTGAGTTCTGCCCCGTTATAGTATAATGAGGTTATCGCATTACTCCACGGCTGTACGCCGATTCCAAGCCATTTATGAACACCCCATCCGTTTCCGCCATCAAAGTCCTTCAGTTCGCTTACCTTCTTTGAAAGTGTAATAGTGATCTCGAAATTATCATTTTCACCTGTAACGGCAACGCTTGAAATCTGTTCTGTGTTGTACTGCCTGTCCGCATGACCTGCAAATGTGTCGTTGATGCTCTTTGTAACTGTTGGCGTACTCCAGTTATCAGCGACCATTAATCCGGCGTTCTTTAACTTTACAAGTAAAGCATTTACTGACGCAAGTATGTTTGATGCTGTTGTGCTTGTTCCTGCTTCCTGATTCGGCATTAAACTTTCCGCACCTTCATCAAATACAAGCTTGCCGCCAATATGTGTAGTATCGCCGCCCTGCTCTGTATAATTCTTTGCGTTATATTCGCTCATTTCACACCTCCAAAATCCAGGCTGCCGTATCGCAAAATACAGCAGCCCTGTTATCCGTTATCCTTACGCCTTCATCTTCAGGAGCTTGAT
>JAFPAK010000238.1 GCA_017390825.1 Clostridia bacterium | reverse complement strand
ATTTGGATACAATTCTAACACTGTTTTCTATTATATTAGGAATAAAAAACAGCAGCAGTCTAGTAGACTGCCACTGTTTCTTGTGAAATACCATCTGAATAATTTGGTTAGTCTACCTTTGGAAGCTTACTGCGATAAGATGCAAGCTCATCATCGGTAGGAATATAATCACTCATTTCACCTTCGTGGAATTTCTCATAAGCCACCATATCGAAATAGCCTGTTCCCGTAAGACCAAACACAATAGTTTTTTCTTCACCGGTCTCTTTACATTTAAGTGCTTCATCGATAGCAACACGAATAGCGTGAGAGCTTTCGGGAGCGGGAAGGATACCTTCAACTCTTGCAAAGTATTCTGCCGCTTCAAATACATCGGTCTGTTTCACGCTTACTGCCTCCATAAGTCCCTGATCGTAAAGTTCGGAAAGGGTCGAGCTCATTCCGTGATAGCGCAAACCGCCTGCGTGGTTGGCGGAAGGAATGAAATCACAGCCGAGCGTGTACATTTTCGCCATCGGGCAAACTTTTCCGGTATCGCAGAAGTCGTAGGTATATACACCTCTTGTGAAGCTTGGACAGGATGCAGGCTCAACGGCAATGATACGGTAATCGGCTTCTCCACGGAGCTTTTCGCCCATGAAAGGTGCGATAAGACCGCCAAGGTTAGAGCCGCCACCTGCGCAGCCGATAATGATGTCGGGTTTAACGCCGTATTTATCGAGAGCTGTTTTGGTCTCAAGACCGATAATCGACTGATGAAGCAGCACTTGATTGAGTACGCTTCCAAGCACATAACGATAACCTTCGCTTGTTACAGCCCTTTCTACTGCTTCGGAAATTGCACAACCAAGACTGCCGGTAGTTCCAGGATGCTCAGCAAGGATATTCTTGCCGACTTCGGTTTCCATAGACGGCGACGGCGTTACTGATGCGCCGTAGGTGCGCATAACTTCACGGCGGAATGGCTTCTGCTCATACGAACATTTAACCATATACACCTTGCAGTCAAGATCAAAATACGAACAAGCCATGGAAAGAGCTGTGCCCCATTGACCGGCTCCGGTTTCGGTGGTTACGCCTTTAAGTCCCTGCTTCTTGGCATAGTATGCCTGAGCAATAGCGGAATTCAGTTTATGAGAGCCGCTTGTGTTGTTGCCCTCAAATTTGTAATAAATCTTTGCGGGAGTTTGGAGTTTTTCTTCAAGGCAGTAGGCACGAACAAGCGGTGCGGGACGGTACATTCTATAGAAATTACGGATTTCTTCGGGGATCTCAAAGAAAGGCGTATCGTTATCAAGCTCTTGTGCAATGAGTTCTTTACAGAATACACCTTCAAGTTCTTCTGCTTTCATCGGCTGAAGTGTTGCGGGATTAAGAAGCGGTGCCGGTTTCTTCTTCATATCGGCACGCAGGTTATACCATGCTTTCGGCATTTCGCTTTCGTTAAGATAGATTTTATAAGGAATTTTTTCAGTTTTCATTATAATTACCTCCGTATAGATTTAAGTTGGTTTTAGTATGTGATATTTCTTCATATACAAATTGATGATTCGGCGTCCCACAGGGCGCCAACGTTTTGTAAGCAGCATTGTATTTACCTCCTAAAAAGGATAACTCCTTTAACTTTATATTTCAGTCAAAGGAGTTATAAAACAGAAAACGTCCTTGACAGAAATATGTGTTCTGTCAAGGACGAATAATACAAACACTATCCGCGGTGCCACCTTGAATTCATAGGAATGACCCTATGCACTTAGCAGGATACCAACATATCCCCGACAACTGACGTATGCCAACACGTCGCAGAATACTTTGGGACTTTCCCATTTGACTGCGCCCTCAGCGGTCCATTTGACAACTTGTTTCTTACCTGACTCTCAGCACCACAGGCTCTCTGTAAAGGCATTATTGCCGTTATCTCCGCTTCAACGGTTTGAATATTTAGTTTATTGAATTATATCACCATTTACCCACCTTGTCAATAGGTAAATTGATTTTTTATTTTTACTTATACGGTTCGGGAATAGTTTTACCTGCTTGTAGATCGTCAAAATGCTGTATCAACGATTCAACTGTTTTTGACTGAACCAGCACATCGCCTATTCCGTTTATTCTGTAGCTGTAATATCTTCCGTGCTTGGTAAAGGTAAGTATATCAACATTGCCATCATGGAATTCGAGCGTAAGTTTTAATGTCGGTTCACCGATTACCTCACTGTCATCATCGATATGACCTACTGCATTAACCATTACAAGCTCCTGATAGATCCTCTGGAAATCCTCGGCGACTACGACCTGATTATTGCAGAATACTTCGAGCTGATATTCTGATTCCTCTTCAGAGGTCGTTACAGTAGTGTCTTCACCTGATGAGGTAGTTTCCTCCTCGTTTTCAATTACCTCGGAATAGGTTATTTCGTAGGTAACCTTTGTATCGCCATATTCAGCGGTCAAATAATGAACAGTATCTATATTTTTTGCAAACAGAACGGTGTTACGTATATCGTCGGCTGTATATTCAATAAAATCGTATGTGTCGCAAGCAACCTTGTAAATAACAGGAACATCATTCACGGTGCAAGCGTAGTATCCTTCCTCAAAAGCACCTGCTTCGGAGAACCTGAGAACATATGTTGTTCCTTTGATAACATACTTTATTGTGATATAAGGATTTTCAAGTCCGTATTTTTTGTAGTCCGCTGCAGTGGGATCAAGACAGTACGCACCATATGCAGAAAATCCGCTGCTGACAGGCGTGAGAACTTCGGAAATTGCTTCATCATCGGCATAAGTTGAGGTGGGGGAGGTAAGCTTATAAACCAACGCATCAACAGAGTTCTGATCGTATATAAGATCGATATTCTTTTTGAACTTTGTGCCCGAATAGCTGATAGATTCAAATCGTGAAAGCTCACCACTTGAAAAATACGGATCATCATCACCGGTTGATTCAATAGCCGATACAATAGTAAGATCAACATAATCCAACACCGAAAGATCAAACGAATCGAAATAATCATCAGATACGATATAAATTCCGTCTTTAAGCGAGGTAGTAACATACCTTGAGCTGCTGTTGTCGGGGAGCTGATCGCCGAATTTAATTGTAAATTCGCTGTTGTCAGCCATTTTGACCGTTACGGTAAGTGCAGGCTCATCAAGTCCGCAATCTGAAAGTGTCCATTCGCCGTCAAGCCGTGACTCTGCCTCAACTGTAAAAATCATATCGTAAACAGAACCTGATGTGTTGGTATTCATAGGCATATCGTCGTATCCGTTAAGCTTATAGAATACTTCATCGTCACTTTTATCGGGAACTATCTCATAACTCTCGTTGCCTCGGTCAATAGTAATAGAAAGAATATTGCTTACAGCGTTTTCTGCGGCGTTTTCCATATCATCAAGAGCGATTTCGGCATCGGCTGTAAGATATATTGCTTCTGTGTTATCTTCGCCGCCACTCTCACCTTGCGGCAATATCCAAAGCTGTTTTACTGCAAATATCGAGCCGCCAAGTACTATTGCTGCTGCGATCATTACACAAAGCAGCTTTGTGTATGGGTTTGTTCTTGATTTGCTTTTATTTTTATTTTTATTTTTCTTCGGCTCCTCCGATTCGGTATCGCTGAAAATAGTGGAATTCTCGCTTAATTCTTGTTGGAGCTTCTCGAATTCCTGCAAGGAGTCAGGCTTGTTTGCCATTATCTTCTCTTCCTCCTTATATAAACGAATATTCCGAGGAAAATAAGGATAGCAGGGATAACAAATACACAAACTATCATAACTACTGTGCTGCTTGTAGCGTTTGCAGTAAATGAGGCTGTGTCAATAACCTTGGTTGAAACGGTGTAAGTTTCGGTCTCACGGTTTGCCATTGTGTTGGTAACATTTAACATAAAGTCCTCATTACCTGTCGCAGAGCTTGACATATAGTCGCTGTTGATGAAATCAGCAGAAGCAATTGCAAATACATACGAGCTTACTGCATTGCCTGTTGATGAGTCCTCTTGAGAGTAAGTACTGAGTATAGAGGCGGAGTATTTTGCCTCGTTAGTTACAGCATCGTCTGCAGTCCAATCGTCATCAACACCTCTCGGACGGATGACAGTTGTATCGGAAGTAGTAAGCAACTCCTCGGTCTGGCATTTTCCGTTTTGTTCAAATGCTACCGACATAGGTCGGAGATTGTCTGAGATGAAGATCAATGATGAGTTGAGATCCGCTGTGAATTCCGATTCTGTTGTATAAAGTCCCATTGCTGTGTTTGAGGTAGAAAGATGATTTGTGCTGTCCGTTTCGTAAACAGTACCGCTTTCAAATTTAATTCCCCATTCAAGCAGGAAACTTTCAAGGTTGGGCAGATCCTGCTGTGCACCCGATGCAAAATACATAAGACCTTTTGAAAGCGAGTCATTACGCAAAAAATCGTCTATCTTATCAAGATCGTCTTCGCTCATATCGAAGGTGGGAGCACAAAGGATAATAATATCCGTTTCCTCGGGAATGTCCTCACTTGTAAGATCGGATATTGTAGTGAAGTCGTAGTTGTTTGCTTTCAGCAGAGTCTCAAGCTCGGTGATATCAGATGTACCGTAGCCGGAAATAACAACTATATTGTCCTGCTGCTCTGCAGATACATAATACAAGGCAGATGTTACCGCCGTTTCAACAGTCGATCCTGTAATGGTATAAGAATAGCTGTCAGACTGCTCGAGTTGATACAGATCCTCCGGGTAGAGTATCTTATGCCGCGTCTGTTCCTTGCCTGCCGAGTTTGTAAATGTGCATTCTACAATCATATCACCGTAGAACATACTTTCATTGGCATAGGTATCTGCATATTCATCAAAAGCAGGGGTCTGCGGATCAATGAATTGAAGTGTGATATTGTCGTTCAGCTTTTCATAGGTTTTAAGTAGTTCTATCGTTTGTGAAAGATATTTTCCGCCTGTTTCATCGCTGTAATAATAGTAACTGGCCATATATTCAAGATATTCGCCACCGGTGTAAAACTCTTCAGTTCCGGCAACGGTGATAACGATATCTTTATCAACTGCTTTAATATATTCCTTGTTTTCTTCTGTAATAGTGTAGCTTTTTGAAGAAGTAAAGTCGATATTCAGCGCCGCAATTCGCTGCGAAAGTGCAGTTGCAAGTATGTTTACAAGCACGATACATACTATGAAAACGGCGATCATCACTGTTGACATAGTGCTGTACTTAAATCCCGGCTTTTTGTAAAAAGGTGTGGTGTTATTGACCTTTGTTTTCTTATTGCGTTTCATATTCTGACCTCCTTTATGCCCAACGCTTTCTGTCTATCGCACGGACAGTCAAAAACAGAAATACTACAATAATGCTTATAAAGAAAATCGCATTTCCCACATCAAAAATACCGTCGGTAAAGGTGTAGTAACGGTCAGAGAAGGATATCCAATCGCAAACAACTGTAACGATAGCATTATCAAAAAGAGTGGATACAGTATCAAGCAGCATAAGCATAAATGAAACAGCAAAGCTGCCTACCGCTGCAACTACCTGACTTTCGGTAAGTGCACTGATGAATACGCCGATAGCGATAAGCGAGCCTGCAAAAAGCTCGATGCCTATGATATTACCAAGGAATATCATAATGTCCGGTGATGCACCGAAGAAGTAAAATACAAAATTATAAACTGCCATAGCAGCAACGAATATTGAGAAGAAGGAAAGACACGCAATATACTTGCCGATAACTACCGATGCCACGCTAACAGGCGAGGTCATAAACAACTGATCGGTCTTTTGCTTCTTTTCTTCGGAAAAGCATCTCATAGTGATTATTGGGATAACAAAGAAGATGATAGTTATCATAGCATTAAAAAGATATGTAAGATCAGCATATCCCGTCTGTATCAATGCATGATAATATATACCGCCGAAAAGCATAAGTGCTGTAAGAATGATATATCCCAGCGGTGAAGTAAAGTAAGCACGAAGCTCACGCTTAATTATCGCTTTCATTTTCTGTTACCTCCTTGTCTGTTTCATTACTGCGCTTATTCAGTGAGCGTGCGAGCGCATCTGCATTAGAGGTTTCGTCGGTAAGACGAAGGAATATATCCTCAAGCGTCATTTCGTTGCTCTTCATCTGAAGCATCGTCCAATTATTGTTTGCAATGCAGTTGAACACCTGCTTGCGTATATCGTAGCCGACAACCGGATCGACTGTGAATTCGCAGATGCCGCCGCTGCCTCGTACAAAGCTGACTGATTTAACGCCGGAAATGTTGCCGAGCGCTGACTTGATCTTGCTTTCATCGCCTTCAACAATAATTGAGAGAGAATGGTCATCAGACATGGTGTTTGAAAGATTTTCAGGAGTATCGTTTGCTATCAGTTTGCCTTTGTTGATAATAATAACACGGTCGCAAACAGCCTGAACCTCTGAAAGAATATGTGAGGAAAGAATAACAGTATGCTTTTTTCCGAGCATTCTGATGAGGTTGCGTATATCAATTATCTGCTTCGGATCAAGTCCTACTGTGGGCTCGTCCAGAATAAGCACCTTAGGATTTCCGATAAGGGCCTGTGCAATGCCTACACGCTGTTTATAACCTTTGGAAAGGTTTTTAATAAGTCTGTGATATACATCCTTTATTTTAACAAGGCGGCATATTTCCTCGATATGAGGTCCTTTCGGGAGTTTTACTCCCTTCAGTTCATACACGAAGCTTAAATATTCCTTTACTGTCATATCAAGATAAAGCGGCGGCAACTCCGGAAGATAGCCGAGCTTCTTCTTTGCAGATATAGGATCGGAAAGCACATCAAATTCATCAATGGATGCACTGCCAGATGTGGCTGACAAATAGCCCGTGAGCATATTCATAGTGGTTGATTTACCGGCGCCGTTAGGCCCCAAAAATCCGAGGATCTCGCCATCATTCACAGTAAATGAAATATTATTTACCGCAAGATGTCCGCCGTAATCCTTGGTGAGGTTTTTTACCTCTATCATCGTCGTTACCTCCAAAATAAACCGCAATATGCGGATTATATTTTTGCTTTGATTATAGCACAGATCAATTATGTGTTTGTAAACTGTTTATAAATATAAAATAAATATACATAAAACAAACACTCTTTGAATAATATCATATTTAAGCCTTAAAATCAATGGTTTTGTGTGTTTTGGTGCTTGATATTTTCATGATTTATGATACAATGTTATTAAGGCATATCTGCCTTAATATTGACTTATGAGAGGTGTTTGCATTGGTATTGCGTTTTTTTATCGAGAAAAAGCGCGGGTATGATATTGAAGCGGCTAAAATCCGAAGAATGCTCGGCAGCTATATCCAACTCGGTAAAGACTGTGAGATCCGTGTATTTACACGTTACGATATAAATGATGTTGACCCATCGCTTACCCCCATTATCCGTGACAATATCCTTTCGGATTTTGCAACAGATAATGTTTATTGTGACTTTTTGCCGCTTACTAATGAATGGCATACCGTTGCAATCGCTGATAAGGACGGGCTGTTTTCATATAAAAAGCGATATGTAGCGGAGAATATGCGGCTTATATCTGAACGTGAGCTGACAATAGATACAGCAATGGTCATCGGAATATACGGTATTGGCGACAAGGCTACTCGTGATAAGATAACAAAGCTTCTGTGCGAGGAGAGTCTTTACATTAATGTGTCTGCCGAAAAGCCGATAACACCCAAAAAAGATAAAAAGGAAGAGCCGAAAGATAACGAAGCAAAGCCTTTTACCAAGAAAAACGATATTGAGATATACCAGTATGTTAAAGAAAAAGGTCTCAGTATGTCATCGGCAGAGCTTTGCTATGTGCGTGATAAGTACAAAGCTGAAGGCGTTGAACCTACTGATTTTGAGATCGCTCTTATCGATAGCTGCGTAGGTAAGTTTTCCTGTACTAAAACGGTGCTTGAAAACTTTGAAATTGATGACGGACCGCTTGGCGTCCCCGTAAAGATCGCCCTTGATGAATACTATACCATCAAAGAGGAGCTGTCTAATGAAAAAGGTGTGACGCTGCGCGGCATCACTGAAACGGGAATCGCTGCATTGCAGTCCCGAGGATTGACTCGTGACCTTATTCGTGACGGTGACGGCTATGCAGTCCAGATCGCTGCAGATGATAACGGTGTTACCGATCAGTGGATAGTTCGTCTGAAGAATAAGATCAATCAAGGTTCGGGCTTCCGTGCAGATACTGCTGCGGATGTGCTTTGTGAAAGCCGTGTATCGGATTATCAGAATATCCATATATTCAATGATTACCGAAGCGATGATAACGATACAAGGCTTGTTTCCGGCAAGGAAACCATGCTGTTGCGTGAAGCGGATATACGTGCAGAGCAATGTGCATTCAGCGGTGAAACGGTGAATGATGCAAGGATGCTTGATACAGGGCTTAAAGAGTTTGCTGAATTTACTGCTTCTCTGGGTGCTGCACCTAAATGGTCTCAAAGCCGTGCTGCTGTTTCACTGGATGACAGAATTTTTGTGCTCGGTGGTAAATACAGTATTTATGATTGTGCTCCCAACGGCGTTTATCAGCAAAAAAATCCCGAACTGAAAAAGGCAATGAAGCGCTTTTTTGCAGATTTTAATGCAGTTTCCGTAATCAAAAAATGTGTCAGCTTTGATAAAGGTGCGGCGGGTGCGTTGTACAGCATCGCAAACGGCGTTGAGATAGATGCCGACAGTATGATATACGGCAATGAGAATATTAAGCTTTTGTGTTCGCCGTGCTACCGTGTTGCGGTGGTTATTGATCCGCAAAACAGCGAAAAGCTTTATGCTGCAGCGGCGGCTGCAGGTCTTTCGCTTTGCGGTGCAGGTGTTGTAAATGAAAGTGGCAAATTCGCTGTTAGTCTCGGTAAGGATCGCTATGAGTTTGAGTACGGATTTATCAATTCTGTGCGTACTGCTGAAACAAGCGATGTTCATATATCATTTTCAGGCTCTGATGAAAAACTGAGCTTTTATATTCCTTCTGAATTGACATCTATGTCTGTAAGCGAGGCTTTTTTGGCTAATCTTACACGAAAGAATGTTGCATCGCAGCGAGGCTTTACCACGCAGTTTGATAATACCGGCGGATCAAAATCGGTTGTAATGCCTTTCGGCGGAAAAATGGGTATGTCGCCTGAAAGTGCTGCAGTATCAAAGCTTCCGGTGAGCGGCGGCAATACCAACACGGTAACTGCTATGAGTTTTGCTTCCGAACCGAGATTTACAGGTATAAGTGCATATCACGGCGCAGCCTTCTCGGTTATGGAATGTATTTCAAAAATAGTTGCCACAGGCGGAAATTCACTTGATGTCAAGCTTGGTATATCACAGTATATGTCTGAGCCGGGAAATATCCCGTCAAAGTGGGGACAGTCCGCATCAGCTCAGCTAGGTTTCTTTTCTGCTGAGATAGGAATGGGCGTGCCTATCGTATCCAATGAGTTTTATACTGTGGAAAGCAGTAATTACTCATATCCATATGGGTTTGTGTGCAATGCTTTTGTAACTGCCAAAATTAATAATATAATTCCGTCTGCTTTTGAGCAGGCAGGGTCAACGGTACTTCTTATTCCTATGCCGGTAATCGCCAAAACCGGTATGCCTGACTTTGAAAAGGCAAAGGTAATGTACCGTCAGTTGCATTATCTTTCACAGAGTAATAAGGTGTTGTCATCTTGTGCTGTTGGAGCGGGAGGAGTTGCGGCAACAGTTGCGGAAATGAGCTTTGGCAATCGCTTGTGTGTAAATTTTGATGTTACCGATAAATCTATACTTTTCGGTGACCGTACCGCATCTATTATTGTGGAAACACAAAATCCGGGTGCCTTTTCGGGAATGAATACCATTATACTCGGCAAGACAGGCTTTGGCGAAAAATTCACCTTCGGCAATGAAACGGTAACGCTTAAAGAAGCTCTTAAAAAGTATGATTCACGCTCGCAAAGTGAGTATCAGGTGAGTGCAAACATAAAGGTTCCTGTTGCTAATATCAAGCCTTATTCCAAAAAGAAATCTCCTCCGCCTGAAATAAGAGTGGCAAAGCCCAGAGTGCTGATTCCTGTATTTCCCGGATTTTTCGGCGAAAATGAGGCTAAGATGAATTTTAGCGCTTACGGAGCAGAATGTGATATTCTATATGTCGATGCTAAAAATCCGAAAGAGCTTTGTATTGAGCTTATAAAGCGCATCAGAAAATCACAGATAATAATGCTTCCCGGCGGATGTGAATATACACCGTGTGAGAACTTTGTTCTTAACATTCTCAGATCCGGTGCTGTAAGTGAAGCGGTAATGAAGTTTATCGATGGACGCGGACTTATTCTCGGCACAGGCAGTGCACAGAGAATACTTTTAAAGAGCGGTCTTGTTACCAAAGGAAAGTTCAAAGCATCAGACAGCGATACGCCATATCTTGCACCGAATACATTGCTTCGTCCTGTTTCGCAGTCGGCTCGTATGCGTGTGATATCGGTGAAATCGCCGTGGATGTCCTGCCGTTCGGTGGGTGATACCTATTCTGCGCCCGTGATCGGCAGTAATATGCGGTTGATAATGGATGAGCAAACTGTTATTTCACTTGCAGAAAGCGGACAGATAGTAACGCAATATGCAAAGCCTGACGGGAATATTTCGGCTAAGCTGCCGTATAATCCGTTTGGATCAAGCTATGCAGTCGAAAGTATTTGTTCGCCTGACGGCAGAATACTTGCCTCGGCAGCAAAAATCGAGCGCTGTATCAGCGGCTGCTATGCAAATGTGCCCGGCAGCAGAAATTCGCATATATTTGAGTCGGGCGTTAAATATTTTAGCTAGGATAAAATAAATTGTCTAACCCCGTAAGAAAGGATATGATCATAAATGAAATACGCAGTAATACTTTGTGACGGTATGGCTGACCTTAAAGACAGCGAGGGAATGACCCCGATGATGCGTGCGCATAAGCCTAATATGGATATGCTCGCAAAATCCGCATATATCGGTATGTGCAAGACTGTTGCAGAGGGCTTGAAGCCTGGCAGCGATGTAGCAAATCTATCTGTTCTTGGATACGATGCACGCACCTGCTATTCAGGTCGTTCACCGCTTGAGGCGGCAAATCTCGGGATTGAGCTTGCTGATGACCAGACTGCGCTCCGTTGTAATCTCGTAACTCTTTCGGATGCTGAAAAATATGAAGACAGAGTTATGGTTGACTATTGTGGCGGCGATATTACTACTGAAGAAGCAGACGGACTTATCAAGGCACTTGATGAAGCCTTTGGCACAGAAGATTTACAGTTTTATACCGGTGTTCAGTATCGTCATTGCCTTGTTTCAAGAGGCGGAAAATTAGGACTGGAGCTTACACCTCCGCATGATATTTCAGACCGTGTTATCGGCGAATATCTTTCAAAAGTGCCGGATGCAAAGATATACATAGATATTATGAAAAAGAGTATTGAGGTACTCGAAAATCACCCTATTAATTTAAAGCGGAAGAGTGAAGGCAAGCGGCCTGCGAATTCTGCGTGGTTCTGGGGAGAAGGAAAGCGCCCTGCTTTGCAGAAGTTTTACGATATGTTCAGCGTCAAAGGCGCTGTTGTATCGGCGGTCGATCTTATCCGCGGTATAGGTAAGCTTGCCGATATGAGTGTTGCTGAGATAGACGGTGTTACCGGATATATTGATACTGATTTTGACGGTAAGGCGCAGGCGGCAATCGACCTTTATAAGGACGGAAATGATTTTGTTTTCGTTCATCTTGAAGCACCCGATGAGTGCGGTCACAGAGGTGAAAAGGAAAACAAACAGAAGGCTATTGAACTGATAGATGAAAAAATACTCGCCCCCGTGCTTGATTATCTTAAATCTACAGGCGAAGATTACAGAGTTCTTGTTATGCCCGATCATCCAACACCTTTGAGCCTTAAAACGCATACTTCAGAGCCGGTGCCGTTTATGATCTATGACAGTAAGAAAGACTTTGCCGGCGGCGAATTTACTGAAGACGGAGCTGCTGCAACAGGTGTTTATATTGCTGACAGCCGCCTTCTTATGCCGATGTTTATAAGTGGAGATATCAATGCTTAACAGCAAAACAGCGGTAATAACCGGCGCATCAAGAGGAATAGGCAGAGCAATAGCTCTTTCCTTTGCAAAAAATGGATATAACATTGCAGCTGTGTATAATAAAAGTGAAGAAGCGGCAAATATTCTGAAGAATGAGATAGAAGCGTTTGGTGGCAGCGTTAAACTGTATAAAGCTGACGTTGCAGTATCAGATGAGGTTAAAAAAGCGGTAGAACAGATACTGACTGACTTTTCTGTGATAGACGTGCTTATTAATAATGCGGGGATCGCTCATTTCGGCCTTGTCACGGACGTTACCGAAGAGCAATATGACCGTATTATGGACGTAAACATGAAAGGAACTTTCCTGTTTACCAAAGGTATCTTACCGAATATGATACACAAGAAAAACGGTGTTATCATCAACATCTCATCAATGTGGGGTCAGGTGGGTGCATCCTGTGAGGCTGTATACTCAGCCTCTAAAGCGGCAGTAATAGGCTATACAAAGGCGCTTGCAAAGGAAGTCGGTCCATCCGGCATAAGAGTGAATTGCATAAGCCCCGGCGTGATAGATACCGATATGATGGCAGATTTTGATGAACAGACAAAGGTTGAACTTTGTGAGGAAACTCCCATCACCCGTCTGGGAACAGCGGAGGATATTGCAAATGCAGTTGAGTTCCTTGCAAGTGAAAAAGCATCTTTTATTACCGGTCAGGTGATTTCGGTCAACGGCGGATTTGTTGTGTAGAGGTGAATGCTAATGGATTTTAAAAAGGTAGACGAAATAATAGAAAAATATAAATCTATTGGTACACCTATGGCAGACTGTGTTGTAATTTACAAAGGTAAGACTGTTTATCGTAAAAGCTACGGATACAGAGATGAAGCGAAGACGATACCTTATGATAAGGATAGCCGGTTTTGGCTGTATTCCTGCACAAAGCCTATCACCTGTACTGCTGCGATGCGTCTTGTAGAAGAAGGTAAAATGTCACTTTCAGATCCGGTATCAAAATATCTGCCGGAATTCAGTAATGTTACTGTACAAGACGAGCAAGGTGTTCATCCTGCCAAGGAAACAATGCTCATTCAGCATCTGTTTTCCATGACTGCCGGATTTACATATGATATTAATTCACCTTGCTTGAAAAAGGCACGAGAAGACAGGTCGGCAACCACTCGTGAGGTGATAAAGGCGTTGAGCGGCGACCCGTTGATTTTTGAACCAAATACTCATTTTAATTACAGCCTTTGTCACGATGTACTTGCGGCAGTGGTTGAAGTGGTATCGGGAATGAAATTCTCCGAATACCTCAAACAGTTGATTTTTGAACCGCTCGGTATGAATAATACTGCATTTCATAAAGGTAATGAGAAAATCGAAAATATGTGCGATCAGTATTATTTTGATAACGGCAAAATTATAAAGAATAACGGTGTTAACAGATATGTGCTGACTGATAATTACGAATCGGGCGGTGCAGGGCTTGTATCAACTGTTGATGATTATATGAATTTTGCTGCTTGCCTTGCAAATTACGGCATTACAAAAGACGGCTACCGTATTTTATCCCGCAGCAGCATAAATACAATGCGTACAAATTTGCTGGATGAGCAACGTATAGAGGGCTTCTGGAAGGAGAGATACGGCTACGGCCTCGGTGTAAGAACAATGATGGATCCGCCCGAAGGCTCATATGTACCTTTCGGTGAATACGGATGGGACGGCGCTGCTTGCTCATATGTTAGTATTTCGCCGGATGATAATATTGCAATAGTGTTCGGAACTCATGTGCTTGGATTTGGTAGAGGATACGAACTTCACTTCGAATTATGCAATGCAGTTCACGAAGCGATAAAAGGGGATAAATAAAAATGAAAACTGTTTTTAGATTCGTATGTATGATACTTTGCGTTCTTTTGCTTGCAGGCTGTGGTGGTACTGATGATACAGAGCAGACTGCAACTACTGTTGTTACTACTGTGACAACTGCTACACAGGCAAGCAAAACGGTATCCGCAACCGTTACTGAAAAAGTGACGGTAACGGCATCAGCAACAACGGAATTTGCCACCGAATATGAAACGGTTGCTCCGGCTACAGAGGCACATTATAACAAGCGCATACGTTCATCAAAGCTTGATAGTGCAACGGGAGATATGCGTAATATTACATCGACAGAGCTGTTGAGCGATATCAATGCCGGAATTAATATCGGTAACAGTCTTGATGCGTGCGGTGCAGGATATTTTAGTTCACCGGATGCTTCTGAAACGGTATGGGGTAATCCGCAAATAACAGAGGAGCTTATTAAATCCATTAAGAAAGCAGGCTTTAAGGCT
>JAFPAK010000237.1 GCA_017390825.1 Clostridia bacterium | reverse complement strand
TTTCTGATGAAGAAATACCGCTAAATCCCTTTTTAGCAAGGTATTCACGCAGATCCTTTGCAAGTCTTTTTTCATTATTGATGTTCAGATAAGGATAAAGGAATACAGTGTCTTTAATAGATTCCATATTCTTTGTAAGCAACTCTGAATAATAAGCAACAACGGGGCAGTTATAGTGATTAGCACTTATTTTTTCATCAAAGTTGTAGGTAAGGCAGGGATAAAAAATAGCGTCAACACCCATTTCAATAAGTGCTTCGATATGACCGTGCATAATTTTTGCAGGATAGCAAGCGGTATCAGAGGGGATACTGTACTGTCCTTTTGAATAAATTGCACGGGTAGAAAATCCGGATGATACTGTTTCAAATCCGAGATGTGAGAAAATGCCCTGCCAGAGCAGATATAACTCGTACATACCAAGCGCCATTGGAAGACCGATCCTTCCACGCTTGTTTTCACCCGATTTCAAATCGCTGAACTGCTCACGCTTAAAGGTATAGATGTTGGGTATCTCGGTAATATCGGAATTTTTAATTCCTGCGCCCTTTTCGCATTGATTTCCGGACACAAATCTTTCGTTGTCAGAGAATGTGTTTATGGTAAGTCTGCAATTATTTGTACAGCCTTTGCAAACAGCGGATTTCGATGTATGCGTAAAATTACTCAACGCATCTTCAGCAAGCAGGGAGGAGGAAAGCGGATTTTGCGCCATAGCATAAAGAGCGGCTCCGTATGCACCCATCAAACCTGCGATACATGGACGAACTACCTGCTTTCCGATCTCTGTTTCAAAGCTGCGTAGCACAGCATCATTAAGGAATGTACCGCCTTGAACAACTATATTACTACCAAGTTCATCTGCGTTTGCTGCACGGATCACCTTGTAAATAGCATTTTTAACAACGCTGATAGATAGACCGGCAGATATATCGCCAACAGAAGCTCCGTCTTTTTGAGCCTGCTTAACAGATGAATTCATAAATACAGTACAGCGTGTACCGAGATCAACAGGACCTTTCGCAAAAAGCGCAAGCTTTGAAAATTCTTCAGCGGAATAGCCCATGGCCTTGGCGAAGGTTTCAATAAATGAGCCGCAACCGGAAGAACACGCTTCGTTAAGCATAATTCCATCGATAGAATTATTTCGTACCTTAAAGCACTTAATGTCCTGACCGCCGATATCAAGAATAAAATCAACATTTTCATTAAAATGCTTTGCGGCGGAAAAATGCGCCATCGTTTCAACTATTCCGTAATCAACACGGAATGCATGACGGATAAGCTCTTCACCGTATCCGGTAACAGCACTGCCTAATATTTCAATGTGATCCTTGCAAAGCAAGCGGATCTTTTTCAGTTCTTCAAGCACGACCTCAATGGGATTGCCTTTATTGGAACTGTAATATGAATAGAGTATCTTTTTTGTGTTGCTGATAAGTACAAGCTTTGTGGTGGTAGAGCCGCAATCAATTCCGAGATATGCACCGCCGTTGTAAGTATTGATATCCTCTGTATCAACAGAAGCCTTGTCATGACGTTCACAGAAAGCATCATAATCTGCTTCACTTTCAAACAAAGCAGGGAGAACTACCGTTTTTTTGTTTTCGTTGCTCTCTCTTGATAAATGCTCTGTAAGTTCGTCAAAGGTGAAACTTACATTCTGTTCATTTGCAAAAAGCGCAGCACCGATAGCAACGGAAAATCTGCCGTATTCAGGGAATACAGCATTATTATCGCCGAGATTCAGCGTTTCTGCAAAACGCTCACGAAGTCCTTTGCAATAGTACAAAGGACCGCCGAGAAACATAACCTTACCCTGTATCTTCCTTCCTTGAGCAAGACCTGCTACAGTTTGATTAACAACAGCTTGATAAATACTTGCCGCAACATCTTCCTTTTTAGCACCCTGATTGAGCAAGGGCTGAATATCTGTTTTTGCAAAAACACCGCAGCGTGAAGCTATTGGGTATATACGGGTATGCTTAAGGCTTAATTCATCCATTTCCTCGTTAGTGAGGTTTAACAGCGTGGCCATCTGATCAATAAATGCACCTGTACCGCCTGCACACGATCCGTTCATTCGTTCGTCAAGTCCGCCATCAAAGAATATTATCTTTGCATCTTCACCGCCAAGCTCAATAACAGCCGATGTATCGGGTGCTATTTTCTCAACTGTCTGTGCTGTTGCAAAAACCTCCTGAACAAAAGGGACATCCGCATCGTTAGCAAGTCCCAGACCTGCAGAGCCGGAAATAGCGGCATATATTTTTTTACCTTTTAACAGATGCTCTATTTCATATATCATCTCGATAGTTTTGCTTCGTGCCTGTGAAAGATGACGCTCGTATTTTTCATATATAACATTGCCGTTTTCAACAAGTACCAACTTTGCTGTTGTTGATCCTATATCAATACCAAGACAAGTGTTTTCAGCACCGTTAATATGTAACTTTTCTTGCATTTCTGCCTCCAAAAGTATATACTTTACTAAAATACTATTATGTATATTTTATCATATTCGTAAAATTAAATCTTTAATTTAATGTAAACAATAGAATTTACATTATATCTTATTTTACATCAAAATTCTATTATTTTCAATAGTTAATATATAGTTAAATTCTTTGTGGACTTTCGATGGTCTATATGGTAAAATTCTAATGTAAATGAGAGGTGCTTTATGAAAACGGTTATCTGTTGTATCAATTCGAAATATATACATTCTTCGCTTGCTCCGTGGTATCTGCTTGCCGGTTGCCGCCGCTACGCTCCGGAGCTTGATGTCGAGGTAGTCGAGGGAACCATTAACGAAAATATGTCCGTTGTTATTGACAGAATTGTTGCCACAGCACCGGATTGCGTAGGTTTTTGTTGTTATATATGGAATATCGATTATGTTAACAAGGTCGCTGAAGCAGTTAAATCTTTTTTGCCAAATTGTATAATAATTTTAGGTGGGCCTGAAGTAAGCTATAACACAAAAGAATTATTATGTAAACCATATATCGATTATTGCATTGCAGGAGAGGGGGAGCGCCCCTTACCGGAATTGTTAAGATGTATAAATGCAGGTGTTGAATGTGAATTTGAAGGCGTATGCAGTAAGGAGTACAGTTCATCACCCTATATATTTTGTGATGAGCCGGTTGATCCATATTGTGATGAATATTTTGAAACATTAAACGGTCGCATAGCATATATAGAAACTACAAGAGGCTGTCCGTATTCATGCGCATTTTGTCTTTCTGGCAGAGGTGAAAAACCTCAAAGCTTTCCTTTGGGTAAGGTCAAGG
>JAFPAK010000236.1 GCA_017390825.1 Clostridia bacterium | reverse complement strand
GGAAGACAACCTTTCTTGATATAAACCTTTTCAGGTGCACGGAACCAAAGCATGTTTTCCCTTCTTTCTGCAACTGTTTTGATATTTAAAAGGTGTTTAACACCAACGTTTTCGGAAACTGAGTTACCGCCCCAAGAACCACAACCAAGTGTAAGGCTTGGTGCAAGTTTAAAGTTGTAAAGGTCGCCAATACCGCCGTGTGAAGAAGGTGTGTTAACAAGGATACGGCAAGTCTTCATTCTTGCTGCAAATTCATTGATTTTTTCTGTTTCAGTTACTTCGTTAAGGTATACAGAAGATGTATGACCGAATCCACCGTCTTCTACAAGTCTTTCCGCTTTATCAAGAGCGTCTTCAAAATCTTTTGCCTTATACATTGCAAGAACAGGAGATAATTTTTCGTGGGCAAATTCTTCTGAAAGTTCAACACTTTCTACTTCACCGATAAGAATTTTTGTTCCTTCAGGAACCTTAACGCCTGCAAGCTCTGCAATTTTTGCTGCCGGCTGACCAACGATTTTTGCATTGAGCGCTCCGTTAATGATGATTGTTTTTCTAACCTGCTCGGTTTCTCTGTCGTTTAAGAAGTAGCAACCACGAGTTGCGAATTCTTCTTTTACCATATCGTAAATATTTTCAAGAACGATTACTGACTGTTCAGATGCGCAAATCATACCGTTATCAAATGTCTTTGAGTGGATGATTGAGTTTACAGCGAGAAGAATGTCTGCACTGTCATCGATGATTGCAGGTGTATTTCCGGCACCAACACCAAGTGCAGGTTTACCGCTTGAGTATGCAGCCTTAACCATTCCGGGACCGCCTGTTGCGAGGATGATGTCAGCTTCTTTCATAACTGTGTTTGTCATATCAAGACTTGGAACATCAATCCAGTCAATAATACCTTCGGGAGCACCGGCTGCAACTGCCGCTTCAAGTACAAGCTTTGCTGCTGCGATTGTACAGTTTTTTGCTCTCGGATGAGGAGAGATTATAATGGCGTTTCTTGTTTTAAGAGCAAGTAAGCATTTGAATATTGCAGTTGATGTAGGGTTAGTAGTAGGAATAACTGCTGCAACAACACCGATAGGCTCTGCAACCTTCTTAATACCGAATGCTTTATCTTCTTCGATAATACCGCAGGTTTTTGTGTCTTTGTAAGCATTGTATATGTACTCTGAAGCATAGTTGTTTTTAATAACCTTGTCTTCTACAACACCCATTCCGGTTTCTTCTACTGCCATTTTAGCAAGGGGAATTCTTGCTTTATTTGCAGCAGATGCGGCTGCCAAGAAAATTTTATCAACCTGCTCTTGTGTGTAGGTAGCGAAAATTTTCTGTGCTTCTCTTGTGCGTGCAATCGCTTCTTCGAGCTTTTCAACGCTGTCTACGATTTCGTAATTTTTTTTATCCATTTTTATAATCCTCCTAATTTTGATTAACTAATTGATTATTAAGATGAGCTAAAGATAATGCCAGATTTTCTTGCTGAACAAGCACATCTTTCGGTACATTCAGCTTTTTAGGTGTGAAGTTCCATATTGCTTTGATATTATTCTTCAGCATAAGGTCGCACACTTGTTGAGCTGCATTCTCATTAACGGTAATAATACCGATTTTTATATTGTTGTTTTTACAGAAACTTTCAAACTGCGTCATTGGATGAACTTCTCTGTGCAGTTCGTCTTTTTCTTCCGCCACAAGGTCGAAGGCGGCTGAAATTTCAACTCCGTATTCGCCAAAACCTTCAAAATTCAGAAGAGCCTGACCGAGCTTTCCTGCTCCTACAATAATTGCTTTTGCTAAATTGCTGTAACCCAATGCATTTTCTATGCTTTCTATTAAATCTTTGACTGCATATCCAATTTTAGGCCGTCCCGCACCGCTGATTGAGTTTAAATCCTTACGGACCTGAACTTCACCCAGCGACAATTCTTTAGCTATCGTAGTTGCGGAAACATACTCATCATTATTTTTCAGTATCGCTCTTAAGTGCTGCAAGTAGCAGGGCAATCTTCCGAGCGTTGCTTTTGATACTGAGCATTTTTCCATCCCAAAACCTCCAATCTCTTGACTTCGTTAATATTTTAACATTGTTTTTTACTTTTGGGAATTATTAAAATGTTGTATCAGTAATATCTTTATCGATATACCCCTAATCGATACGCATATTATCTAATGTTTTCGTTACAAGAAACATAAAAAAAGATTGCCGTTTCTTCCTCAAACGGCAATCTTTTGCAGTTATTCTCATCACTTTTCAGATACGAACCAAGGTAGGAATGTGGTCTTATCGTTATGGACGAAGATAACTGTATGGTTGATAAATTCATTGTATCTTACTAATTCTTAATTGTAAATAATTAAAATAGCATAGCCTTATTATACATTTTGATATATCCCGTTATTTGTTCAGTGCCTCATCGATAGCCCTGGCTGCAGTCTTGCCTGCTCCCATAGCAGATATAACAGTAGCCGCACCTGTAACTGCATCTCCTCCTGCATAAACAGCATCACGGGAAGTAAGACCATCCTCGTTAACTACAATACCACCATGACGGTTAACTTCAAGCCCATCTGTAGTTGATTTAATCAATGGATTCGGAGAGGTTCCGATAGACATAATAACAGTATCAACATCAATTGTGAATTCACTGTCAGGAATTGTTACAGGACGCCTTCTGCCTTTTTCATCAGGTTCACCAAGTTCCATCTTTATGCAACGCATACCCTTGACAAAGCCGTTTTTTGGATCTTTAGGATCATCAGGATTGTTATATCCGATAATTTCAGTAGGATTGCAAAGAAGATTAAATTCAATTCCTTCTTCAATGGCATGCTCAACTTCTTCGTGTCTTGCAGGAAGCTCTTCCATAGAACGTCTATATACTATATATACCTTTTCTGCCCCCAGACGAAGTGCTGTTCTTGCCGCATCCATAGCCACATTGCCACCACCAACGACAGCAACCTTACCACCCTTCATAATAGGAGTCTCAGGATTTTCAATATAGGATTTCATCAGGTTACTTCTTGTAAGAAATTCATTAGCAGAATAAACACCATTCAATGATTCTCCGGGAATTCCCATAAATTTAGGAAGTCCTGCACCGGAACCAATAAATACAGCTTCATATCCCATATCGAAAAGCTCATCAATAGTTAAAGTCTTTCCGATAACTACATTGGTCTCAATTTTAACGCCAAGTTTTCTAAGCGTATCTACCTCTTTTGCCACGATCTTTTTGGGAAGACGAAATTCAGGAATACCATAAACAAGTACACCACCTGCCGTGTGAAGTGCTTCGTAGATTGTAACATCGTAGCCTTTCTTTGCAAGATCGCCCGCACAGGTCAAGCCTGAAGGACCTGAGCCTACAATTGCAACCTTATGACCGTTTGATTTCGGAGAGATGGGTTCTTCTGTACCAAAAGTGTTGTGCCAGTCAGCAACAAAACGTTCCAGTCTTCCTATACCAACTGATTCTCCTTTTATACCCCGTACACATTTTGACTCGCACTGTGTTTCCTGCGGACATACTCTTCCGCATACGGCAGGGAGAGAGGAGGTCTTTGTTATCACCTGATATGCACCCTCGAAATCACCATCTTTTATCTTAGAAATAAATTCAGGTATGTGAATTTTAACCGGGCACGCACCAACACAAGGCATATTCTTACAATCAAGGCAACGCATAGCTTCATTAATTGCCGTTTCTTCAGAATAACCAAGCGCAACCTCATCAAAATTATGTGCACGTGTTTTGGCATCTTGTGTCGGCATTATATTTCTTGTAAGGGACATATTAGCTTTTGCCATTTTAGTGCACCTCCTTATTAAAAAGATTACAACTTGCCTCGTACGCATGACGCTCAAAATCGCCATACATTCTGCCTCTTGACATAGCTTCATCAAAATCAATCTCGTAGCCATTAAAATCCGGTCCGTCAACGCAAGCGAATTTTGTTACCTTTTTGCCATCTATATTCAGTGTAAGTCGGCATCCGCCGCACATTCCTGTTCCATCTATCATAATAGGATTCATCGATGCTGTAACAGGTGTATTGTATGGTCTCGCAGTTTCCACTACATATTTCATCATAATAAGAGGTCCAATGGTGATTATCATATCAAATTTTTCGCCTGATTCAAGTATTTCTTTAAGCGGAACAGTAACATTCCCATGCTCACCGAATGAACCATCGTCAGTCATAATGCGCAAAGTGTCCGAGCAAGCTTTGAATTCGTCTTCAAGGATAAGCGCGTCCTTGTTCCTGAAGCCAATAATACTTGTAACGTCAGCACCCATATCGTGAAGTGCCTCTGCAATAGGCATTGCAATTGCACAACCTACGCCACCGCCAACAATACATGCTTTTTTTATTCCTTCAAGATGTGTTGCCGTGCCAAGCGGTCCGACAAAATCTTGAATATATTCGCCTGTTTCCTTGTAGGAAAGTTTCTTGGTAGTAGCTCCTGCTATTTGAAAAATAATCTTAACGATTCCTTTTTCTTTGTTCACTCCTGCTACTGTGAGCGGAATTCGCTCTCCATCTTCATCTACGCGAAGTATAATGAATTGTCCGGGTTTCGCTTTGTTTGCCACAAGCGGAGCTTCGATTAAAAGCTGAATTACGGTAGGATTCAGTATCTTTTTTTCAACTATTTTATACATTGTTTTTCTCCATTCATCAAAAGGCGGCTACCGGAAAACCGGTAACCGCCTTTTCAAATATATACGGTTAACCCGTTATTAGAAATCAACTTCTGTATCGTAGTAGCAGCATTTAAGCAGCTTTTCCATTTCTTCCACAGAAATCTTTCTGGGGTTAGAGCCTGTGCAAGCATCTGCAACTGCATTCTTTGCGATTTCAGGAAGTCTTTCAAGGAAGATTTCTTCAGGAACAAAGCCCTGTTCGCAAGGAAGGCTGTCTAAACCATAGTTCTTAATGCACTGAGGAATGTTAAGAGCATCATTCATACCACGGAGGTAAGCGATAAGGTTTGCAACCTTTTCATCATCGCTTGCACCGCCAAGACCCATGTAATCAGCGATTACGCCGTAACGCTTCTTTGCAGTTTCATCCTTTGCATTGAAAGCGATAACCTTGGGAAGGTACATAGCATTAGCCGCACCGTGGATGATGTGTGCACCGAGGTCTTCAAACACAGCACCTGTCTTGTGTGCCATGGAGTGAACAATACCGAGAAGTGCGTTGGAGAATGCCATGCCTGCTAAACACTGAGCATTATGCATAGAAGCACGCTTTGTCATATCTCCGTTGTAAGAAGCTACAAGGTCATCCTGAATCATCTTGATAGCAAAGATTGCAAGAGGATCTGTAAATTC
>JAFPAK010000235.1 GCA_017390825.1 Clostridia bacterium | reverse complement strand
GTTGAACGGAGCTTTGATAGCTCAATATCAATGCTTTGCCGATATAAATTCCGGAGTCGGCATACTCGTTGTCGGGCTTGCTTCTGTAATTATCGGTGAAGTTATTTTCGGGAAACGCAGTGTAACGATAGGTATAATATGTGCTGTAGTAGGCTCATTGATATACAGAACAATAATTGCAATAGCTACCGATTTGAATTTACTTCCTGCATATATGTTAAAGCTGATAAGCGCTGTTATTGTTGCAATAGCTTTAACTGTTCCGGCAATAAAAGCAGCTGTCCGCCGTTCAAAGGTCAAAAAAGGAGGCGCTCGCTAATGTTAGAAATTAATAACCTTTCCAAAACCTTTTTGGTCGGAACACCCAACGAGCACATTGCACTCAACAGTCTTTCATTAACACTAAATGATGGTGAGTTCGTGACTGTGGTCGGCTCAAACGGCGCAGGAAAATCAACATTATTTAATGCAATTTGCGGAAACTTTGATATTGATGGTGGCTCAATAGCGCTTGACGGTAAGGATATCACCCACATGCCTGATTACAAACGTTCAAAAATGATTGGCAGAGTATTTCAAGATCCTATGAAAGGCACTGCTCCCAATCTTACTATTGAAGAAAATCTGGCTCTCGCCTATTCAAGAAGCAAGAAAAAAGCGCTTGGTATTGCACTTAACAAAAAAGATATATCAATGTTTAAAGAAAAGCTTGCTGAATACGAAATGGGGCTTGAGGACAGGATGAAGACAAAGGTCGGTCTGCTGTCAGGTGGTCAGCGTCAGGTAGTAACCTTACTCATGTGTACAATAGTTCCACCTAGCCTTTTATTACTTGATGAGCATACTGCGGCTCTTGATCCTTCCACATCCGAAAAAATAATGGATATTACCAATCGCATTGTAAATGAGCATAAGCTTACAACGATGATGATAACTCATAATTTGAAAGCAGCATTAAAAACCGGTAGCCGCACTATAATGATGGACAGCGGCAGAATAATACTAGATATACAAGGCGAAGAACGGGATGGTATGACATTACAGGGTCTGCTTGATATGTATTCTAAAACAATTGCAAAGGAATTTGATAACGATCGAATGCTATTAAATTAAAAAGTAACACCGCTCTGCAAATACAGAGCGGTGTTTTGCTACAATATGTAGCAGTTAAACAAGACCGAAGCTTACCGACAATGCCTTATCTATTCCATTCATGGAGCTATTGTCAAGGCTGCCCATTTTCTCTTTCAGACGTTGCTTGTCTATTGTTCTCACCTGTTCAAGAAGTACGATGGAATCTTTTGAAAGTCCACAGCAAGCAGCGTCAATCTTGATATGCGTAGGAAGTTGATTTTTTGTTTTTTGACTTGTAATTGCCGCCGCTATTACCGTTGGACTATACTTATTACCGATATCGTTCTGAACTATCAGCACCGGTCGCAGACCTCCCTGCTCCGAGCCAACCACCGGACTTAAATCGGCGTAATATATATCGCCTCGTTTTATACTCACAAATTTCACTCTCCGAAAAAAATATGCACGGACCGTTGCAGTAATATTCTTACCGAAAAAGTAAAACTTTAATCATTCAAAAATAAAAAATTGCCTGTCCGCATTAATATCTTACGCAAACAGGCAATTATTTGTTATTGAATGGTTGTATTTGGCTTCTGCTCAGTTGAGGTAATACCGACATAGCTATTGCCGGGGTTGCGTTTTAACACATTGCCGTCACTATCATAAAACTTCAAGGAACGACCGGCACTTCCCTTTTCCCAAGTGATAGGGGTCGCAGTTCCGCCGGACAGGCAGTAGCCGCTGCCGGAATCAAGATAAGAACGCATATGCCCTTTACTGTCGATCTGCGAAACGGTAGTAAATAGAATATAAATATTATCAAAACATACATTTTTTCCGCTTGCATAATCCTTTAATTCACGGTTATTGAAATAACGCTTGTAAGTATCGGCGCTTTTATCATATACGAAATTTGTAACATACTGATTTGAGAAACTGATATCAGCACGCACTCCGCTTTGAGAATACTTAACCTTTTTATCATTATATTCAAACAGATCAACATAATTCTCATTCAGGGAACTTCTGCCTGAGGACTGTATTTTTGCAGCCGAATTGCCGGTTATATATAAAGTATGCTCGTAAGACTGACCGTTGGAAATTCGTGAAACATATGACCCATAGCTATTCATTACGTTTGCGTTATCCATTGAAAGGCTATTCATAAGCGGTGTTGCATTAATATCGTCTGCGCCGCAATGAACATATCTTGCATCAAGTCCATAGGCAAGCTCAACATAACTATATCTTGCACTGCGAATAGGCCCTATTTTACTTACCTTTGACGGATCGGAATACACCGCCATAAGACGGGTTATGCCGCCTTCAACAAGCGTTTCATACACGATATCTGCCTCACCGATTCCGCATTGTACTATTTGTGCGTTCTGCGGTGACGAGGAACCTATATTGTCTATCATAATAGCAACAGGGCGTTTGCCCTCTGCATCAAAATCGAGTGTATATTCTCCGGTAAGCGGGTTTTTAGCAAACTCCGGTGCAGGTTGTGTGGTAGTAGCTGCAGTGGTAGCAACGGTTGTCGTCATAGTAGCAGTTGTAGTTGTATCCTGGCTGTTACTGCTATTGCACGATGTTAGAATAAGCATTACTGCAAGTACTGATGATATTATTTTTGCCGATTTCATTATACTTCTTGACCTTTCATTGGGGATTACTTTAGCGTTCTTATATCCTCGCCTACAAATTCAAACAAACGGTAACAACCGAAGATTCTAGATGTAATGCGTTGGGAATACTTCTTTTCTATCTCTTCAACATCAAGATTAGTGCTGATGATAGTTGGTCTGCCCGAAAGAATACGGGAATTGATTATTTCATATATAGTTGAGTTAGTAAACTGCGTTGAAAACTCCGTACCGAGATCGTCAAGCACTATAAGATCGCAACTGATAGCGCTGTTCAGCGTTTCTCCGCTGTTCGAGTTGCCGAAATATTCATTTTCGATCTTGCGCAGCAATTTACCAAGCGGCATATAAATTACATTATATCCTTTTTTAACAACTTCATTGACAATACTCAACGATATATGAGTTTTACCGACACCTGTTTTGCCGAAGAAAAACAGGCTTTCACTCTGTGGAGTGAAATTGTCTGCATAATTTACGGTGTACCCGCAAATCTTAGTCATTGTTTCTCTTGCGCTTGGGCCTCCGTAAAGCGGCTCATCGCTGTAATAATCAAGCGAAAAATTTTCAAATCTGCATTGTGATAGCGGAGTATCCTCGTTAAGCTCATCAATCGCATATTTCTTAGCAAGTGCCATTACACAACTACAAAGCTTACCATTCACATAACCACTATCATTACACACTTTACAGCTATAATCCGGATTAAAGTCATCCTCTTCAATACCGTTTTCTTTCAAATATTCTGTGCGTTGCCGCTGTAAATCAAGACTTTTTTCACTTGCCTTCTTAACACTCTCCGTATCACCTTTAAGCACAAGTCCGGCTACGCCGGCAAAGGTCTGTGATATCTGAGCATCAAGCATTGAGAGCATTGGATGCTGCTCATATATCTTAACCTTTTTGGAGTGTGCAAGAAGCTCTCTGTTTTCTTTGCTACGGCTTACCGCTTCAAGCGCTTTATTTATATATTTAACCGAAAAGCCCAAAATCTACTACCCCTCTTTAAAAATTATTGAACTTACCCTTAATACGGTTGAGATCATAGGACGAGGTACGAGGTTTTGATTCTGCTTTTGATGCTACCTTATCGTCCTGCTTTTTAATATCCTCAGGTGCCTTAACACCGTTTTTATACCAATTCTCGATTATTGAATCGATATATGCAAAGCGCAGCTTATGTATTGCATCCATACAATTATTATAAGCAATTTTCAAAAGTTGCTCAGACATATCATATCTGTTTATCCATTTATCAGCATATTCAGCCTCTTTAGCCGATGGCTTTCTCGGCTCAATTCCGAAAATGCTTTCGATCCTTGACCACGCTGATTTTGCCATATATATTTCACCGATACGCTTATCAGCCTTTTCAAGGGTATTGATATCGTTATTTGCCCAATCAATACACACACTTTCAATGTACTTAAATCTTGCTTTGCCCTCTCTGACAGCATAATTTATTGCCGTCAGAATAACACTAACAGGCAAACCGTAGCTATCATACAGCCAGACAAGTGTAGACATTTCGCCCTGAGTGATAAGTCTGCCAAGACGGTTTTGCGCTTCTTGAAAAAGCACACGAATTTCCTCCGACTGACCCATTCTTCGTATAGCCTCCTCACGAGTTGGCTTATCGTCCGGCAATATTTTATCAGCCTTCTTGGCAGTGACCTTAGACTGCGATATTTTTACCGCAGCTTGCGTGTTTTTTAATACTCCGCATTGCTCCCAATACTCAAGTATTTCTCCGACTTTACCTGTTGTTATAGAAAGTTTTTTTGAAATAGCATCCAAATCCGCAGAAGCAACATCAGACAGAAAAAGCAGCAGCACCTTAAGCTGCATTTCATTTGCCATTTTTATATGCTTTGACGCTACCGATGACGGTATCGGAAACATATTTGTCATTTGCTCCGGATCTATGATATATTTCATTTATTCATTTTCCTTTTCTTTATTGTCGTTTAATTTTTTAACATATTCGTCAACCAGCTTCTTCTGAGCATCGTCCATTAAACGATATGCCATTAAAAGCATACGCTCATCATGCGTATATTCCATCTTATCTACTTCATATGTAGACTCCGGTTCAGTCATTATATTAAGCGGTTGCAGTCCCAAAAGATAATCTGTTGATGTGCCAAGTAACCTAGCTAAGATAGCAAGCATTTCGGATGAAGGAGTTATTCTGCCTGTTTCGTAACAAGAATAGGTCGATCTGTCAATACCCAATATGGTAGAAATCTCGTTTTGCCTGATTCTTTGTTCCTTACGCAACAATTTAAGACGCATGCCCAATTCTTTCATTATACTTCTCCGAATCACTTTACTTGTTACTTATTATATTATAAATCGCATCATAATTCAAGTAAGGATACATAAATAAATTAAATAAATTAAAACAGCTCCTTGCACAAAAGCAAAGAGCTGCAATGAGATGTATTATCAGTCATCAATAGTTTTGTCGGTTGCCATATTGTAAATAGCTTCGATCTCTTGTGAAGGCTTTTTATCAACAAGTGACACAGCAACGCAACAAACAAAGCCGACAACAAATCCGGGTAATAACTCATATACGCCTGTTGATGCCGAAAGGAAAATAAACCACAAAACATCAGCAACTGCGCCGCCAATGATACCGGCAACTGCTCCCTTATAGGTCATACGTTTCCAGAAAAGTGAGAGCAGTACAACAGGGCCAAAGGAAGATCCGAAGCCTGCCCAAGCATTACCAACCATGTCCATGATAGCTGCCGCACCATCTGCCTTACTGCTTGCAATGAAGTAAGCAACAACTGCCACGATAAGAACAACTACTCGACCAACCCAAAGAAGCTCTTTATCTGATGCATTCTTGCGGAACAGCGGCTTATAAATATCGCTCGTAAATGATGAAGATGCAACAAGCAACTGACTGTCAGCCGTTGACATAGAAGCTGCAATAATTGCCGAAAGCAAAAGTCCTGCGATAAATCCTGGGAAAAGTTTTCTTGCAACAACTATAAATACATTTTCGGTAAGACCGGCTTCAATAAGTTCTTTACCAATCATAATTCTGCCGAAGTATGCAATAAGTATAGTTGAAAACAGTGAGATAACTACCCAAATAATTGCAACAGTTGCTGATTTTTTAATCATTGAAGATTTTTTGATAGACATAAAGCGAACAAGGATATGAGGCATACCAAAATAACCAAGACCCCATGCCAAACCTGAAACAATTTCCTGCCATGAAGCGCTGAAAAGGTTTGCGTTGAACGCATACTCATTTCCCTTATATGTATAAACCTCATTAAGCACACTTGAATCAAGATTCATGGTGCATACAACAATTATCGGCACTGCAAGCAATGCAACAAGCATCAAAAGACCTTGGAAAAAGTCAGTCCAGCAAACAGCCTTGAAGCCGCCAAGGAAGGTATAGATGATAAGAATAAGAGCAAATATAAGCATAGCCACGCTTTGATCAAGCTGCGGAAATACAGTGACAAACACCTTAGCGCCTGCAGTAAATGCTGATGCGACATAAACTGTAAAGCACACAAGAAAAATTACAGCACAAATTATCTGCAATACCAAGCTCTTGCTTGCAAAGCGATTAGAAAGATACTGCGGCAATGTAATAGAATCGTTTGCAGCGCTTGAAAAACGACGCAGACGCTTTGCAACAATTATCCAGTTAGCTGCTGTACCGATAGCAAGACCGATACCGATCCATGCTTGACCAAGACCGAAAGCAAGAATACTACCGGGCAAGCCCATGAGAAGCCATGCGCTCATATCCGATGCCTGTGCGCTCAATGCTGTTACCCATGGACCCATTGAACGGCCGCCGAGAAAGTATTCCTTCTCTCCTGCACTTTTGCTACGCAAGAAGAAAACAAGACCGATGGCAAGCATTGATACAAAGTAAATAACAAATGCTATAATTTCTGCCATAAAAATTCATTCCTCTCTGATTTTTCACTTTCCGAGATAAGTCGAAAAACAAAATTAATGCAGATATTATACCACTTATTTGATTATAAATCAAGGAAAATGTGAATAAATATTTAATAAATTTATAATTTATACAAAAAGCCGACGGATAAGACTCCGTCGGCTTAAGTTCATTTAAAATTATGAAAGCATTGCTTCATAAAAGCTTTTAGGATTATCAGCTACATCGGTAGCATAAATTATAATTAGTCCGTCTCCGACAACGTTCAAATAAATATATTGATTAACTGTAATGTCCTCAACAGTAAGTGAAGCAGTTACCGATTTATATTCAACGTCGCCTAATTTAACAGATGTAACTTTGCTGACTTCAAATCCAAATTCAGTATAAAATTCTACGAATTGTTCAATACCTTCTTCTGCAGTAAGACCCTCTTCACCGGTTTCAGTAAGATCAGTTATGTATATACCAACGTTACTCATCTCATCCGCAGAGATTGCCATCATATCAACAGTTTCGTCGTAACCCATATCCTGCAATTCTTCCTCGGTATAATATTCCCAACCGGAAGGTTTAGTAAACGTTACATCGAAATACTCATTTGTGTACACATTACCGTTAATAGTGCCGTTCATGCTTACTTTAGCACCGAGCTTATCAAGACCTACAATGTATTTACGAAGCAAAAGAACATCTTTTCCGTTGATATTGCCGTCTTCATTAACGTCAGCATTTTCTGTAACGAAAACATCCACCGGT
>JAFPAK010000025.1 GCA_017390825.1 Clostridia bacterium | reverse complement strand
TGACAATATAGATGTTATTTCTTTCGTAAGTCGCGAGAATATCCGTTTGTATCATTCTAATCACGAATTAATCGGCACTGAATATGACGGAGCTATTCCTGAATTTGAAAAGGTTTCAAAGGAATATTACACATCAAATGAAACCGGACCGTCAGGTTCACAACGCCGTGCATATGCAGCAGTTTATGACAAAAACGGTAATTATACCGGATTCGTTATGACTATTTTGCTCTTAGAAAATATTAAAGCGGAAACCTTGCAGATACTTTTTATCTTCGCGCTCATTACTATTGCCGCAATTTTAATAGAACTGATTATTTCTGCAGAACTTTCAAGCTCTATTAAAAAGAGTTTGCACGGATATGAACCAAATGTTTTCTCGGCAATGTTTCAAGTTCGTGATAATATTTTGGAATCATTAAATGAGGGTGTACTTGCCGTAGATAAAAACGGAATTGTACAGTTTGCGAATCGCTCTGCCGCAAAGATGCTTGGCAAGAAAAAGGCAAAAGAGCTTATAAACACACCATTTACCGATTGCTGTAATGACGGTTTCATAAAAAATGTCATCAGCACAGGCGAAAAAGAGTTTAATATTCAGGAGCAAAGCATTGATAACAGCAATGTTTTGATTGACTGCATACCTATCAAGGAAAAAGATGATATTATCGGGGCAGTTGCAATTCTTCATAACCGTGAAGAATACACAAAGCTGATGGAAGATCTTGCAGGAACAAGGTATCTTGTGGATTCAATGAGAGCAAATAATCACGATTTCACAAACAAGCTTCATGTTATAATGGGACTGATACAAATGGAAATGTATGACGATGCAGTATCTTATATTGAAAATATTTCTATTGTGCAGAGAGAAACCATCAGTAAAATAATGTCAGTCGTTGACGAGCCAAGTATAGCAGCACTTTTAATAGGCAAAAGTGCAAGAGCTTCAGAACTGAATATAAAGTTTATTTTAAACGATGAAAGCCATTATTCTAAAACAGATTTACTTCTTCCATCTGAACTTATGGTAACTGTTATAGGGAATCTTATAGACAACGCATTTGAAGCTATTAATATAAAGGATATTCAAAGGCAGAAAGAGCTTCGCTTCGGTATATATTCCCGTGAAAATGCACTTTTGATAACTGTTGAGGATACAGGAATCGGAATAAGTAAAGATAATCTTGAACATATCTACGATAACGGCTTTTCCACAAAAGGTGAAGGCCGAGGAACTGGATTGTATCAGGTAAAGGAAATGGTCGAAGCTATAGGCGGTAAAATAACGGTTGAATCACAGGAAAATGTGGGTACATCATTTACCGTCATTTTTCAAAATAAATCTTAGGAGGTGCATTATGTATAAAGTTTTAATAGTTGAAGATGATCCGATGGTTGCAATGATAAACGAACAGTTTGTAAGCCGTCATAAAGATTTTACTGTTTCAAATAAATGTAGCGATGGAAAAAGTGCTTTGGAATACCTTGAGGATAATGATGTCGATTTGATTATTCTCGATGTATATATGCCATACATGGATGGTTTTGAAACACTTAGACAGATAAGAAAAAAACAAATTCCCGTTGATGTTATAATGGTAACGGCAGCTAATGAAAGAGAGCAATTAAAAGAGGGATTGCATCTTGGTGTAGTTGATTATTTGGTAAAGCCGTTTACATTTGAAAGATTTAAGGTGGCACTTGATAAATTTATTGCTCAGGTTGAAGCATTGAAAGATTTGGATAAGGTTAATCAGAAAAATATTGACTTTTTGATAGATAAATCAAGAAAAACAACAAACGAGCTTTATCCGAAAGGCATACAGGAAAAGACTTTGCAAACTATTATTGAACATTTAAAAGAAAACAAAAGCAAATGGCTCACAGGTGATGAAATTGCAGAAAAAGTCGGACTTACCGGCGTTACTGTAAGAAGATATATGACACACCTTTCGGAAACGGGAATGGTTATTGCGGATATGAACTACGGAACCGGAGGCAGACCGCGTATGCTCTACAAGTTGTTAAATTAAAACTAAAGGATAAATAAAGAC
>JAFPAK010000234.1 GCA_017390825.1 Clostridia bacterium | reverse complement strand
TGCATATCGGAACGCTTTACCGAATATCCCTGTATTATAGACACAGCATCCTTCACGATAGGTATCATAGAAAGAGGATTAATATCATCAACGAAATTTACTACAAGTTCACCAAAATACTTTTAAAGGTAGGTTTTATCATCGTCATCATCACGCATGGCAGTTATGATTGATTTAAGAATAGCATTTACTGCAACCGATCCTACCCATGCAGCAAGCCATCTTCCTATTTTCTTTGTATCCTTACTTCCTATAGCGTGAAGCAGCATATTAAGTGATGTAGTCGGCTCTGCCATAAATGCAGTTATTGTCTGAGCAATAGCGCTTTGTGATCGCATTAGTTCAGATTTAGTAAGCTGACTGTCATACACTTGCGTGTATTCAATAACCTCATCAAACCGCTCTGCCGCAGCCTTAAAGAATTCTTCGGTACCGTTGGTATATTTACCGCTGTCGAGCGTCTCACGCTTTACAGCATTCCATATATGCGCCCATGTGATCTCATCAGCCTTACCAGCAGCCCACCCGAGAACATCATCACGGTACTGACCGTCTTTAAACATTGCTTTTGTTTTGCTTTTTATACCGGAGTATTCTTTTGAAAGCAAATAACTCTCCATGCTCTGACCTGCTGACGGATCAAAGCGTCCAATTTCTTTTAAAACCGCTGTTGCGCTATATCGTTTTAATTCTTCATAGTCTCGCTGTGATAATGTGGTTTCAACAAAGTATTTAGGGTCAACAATAGCCATAGCACGTATCATCGCTGACGGCTGCTGAATAACAACAGAAGCGCTGGCTAATACAGCGCTTTTCTTGAATTTTGAAAGCAGACTTTTGTACATTCCCTCTGCATTATCGGTAGTGATGCCGCCGTTCAGATCTTTTATCAACTGCTCTAAATAAGATGTCGCACGCTCACCGTAAGCAGTCTCAATTGACGATTTTGTTGAATTCTGCTTGCGCGTTCCATCCGCTCTTTCGATGTTTTGTCTGAAATTCAAAACTCGGTTTAAGCTCTTGAGGGGCACCGCCATACCATGGAAAGTAGCCATCTCATTCATATGCTTTGCCACAGTACCTTCAAAGCTCGTTATTCTGATAGTCGCATTTGCTTTTGAAACTACATTACTCATCCACGAACGGTGAGATATACGCTCGTCTACTGATATACCAGGCTGAGAATCAACCGCACTATCTGCCACCCTAAATGGAAAATAATACTTATCCTTAAATCGTTCTATACCGTAAAGCTGCATCGTGGTCTCATTGCCGTAAGCCGCAAGGTCGGTTGAAAGTATCTTAACCATTGCATCGGCATAGGCTTTCTGCTCTTTGGTAAGCTGCTTTATAATTCCCTGCACGTCTTCAAATGTAAGATTAACTTTTTGTCGATGCTTTACCGTTCCCTTTTTAGTGACACTGTCTATAACGATACCGCCGGTAGTAAGATGTTCTGTTTTAAGCATTATCTCGCGCTTGTGAGTAGCATATATAGACATAGCCGTATCTGCAGACATTTTAAGCTCAACACCGTTTTTAGTGGTAAACTCAATAGCTCTTGTATTATCTACCCAGCTTTCATCGTATCCGTACTTCTCTCTCGCTTCAAGAATTTTTCTGCGGCACGTTTCAAGCGCTCTTACCGACTTTGACTGTCCGTAATGCAATGACCAAAACAGCTTCATTCCGGCAGGTCCTAACTTCTCAAAGAAATATATTGGCTTCATATTGCCGTAATATAAATCCTCGTTACGATTTTGCGCCCATAAAGCAAGTTCATTTTCAAAATCCTTGCGTTGCTTTCCATCGAGGCTGTCAAGAAGTTCTTGAGCTAGTGCATCTATCTCAACCTGCTGATCCTTTAAAAACACCTTGTCATAGTTATTCACCGCATGTGTGATGGTTTCTATCGAATCAGATATTACCTTTGCGGTGACATAATCCAAATCTCTCAAGCTGCGGTAATATGTTTCGCTGCTGCCATCCTCTTCCGTAATACCTGTAAGACAGTCGTGCATATTTTCAAGGGTAAGCTGCAACTCGGCAACATCTTTATCATCAAGAAACTCTGATTTGCTTATAAGTTGGCTGATCTGAGGAAGCTGTTGCTTTGCATACTTCCGTAATACATCTGCTCTGCGCTTTACATCAAATGAATTTATATCCGATTTTGAAATAAGATTGATAACATATTCAACTACAGGCTTTAGCTCTTCGGGTATATGTTTGTTTGGCATATTCTGTGTGAGTTTAGAATATAAAGAGTTTACCCGTCGGCGCACGTTCTCAACAGATCTGCGCTTTATATCTCTCTGCTCAAACTCAACGCGCACGTCACTCTTTGTTTTAGCCGCTTTTTCCTTTGCTCTGTCTCTCTGCTCGACTGCCTTTTTCAAAGCAGCGTTGATAACTTTTTCCGTATCACCGGTTATCATTGCAAGACGATTATCAGCTTCAGCAATGCCGATAGTACCTGATTTCACCTTCTTGAGGATCTCTCTGCGGCTTTCAGGAGATACCTCTAAAAATGCATCATACATCTCGTTTATCAACCGCTGTTTTTCCGAAACGTATTTATCTCTGCTTCTCAGCTCATCGGCAAGAGACGTTTTCACATTCTCGCCCTCGGTGCTTTCTTCAAAATATCCTGTTTCAAAAATCGTATCCGCAATTTTAGCAATTGCTTTGATACCCTTTTCGGACGCACCGTTTCTTCGTACCTCTCGCGCCGCTTTTACCGCAAGCTCTGATACCTCATTTGCATCAAACTTCGCATGATATTTCTCTCCCAGCGATTTAACAAACTCGCTCGCCGTCATTTTGCTTGTATCAATGTCGAGAGAAAAACGAATATCATCTTGATTCTCTTTAAATCTCTTTGACAAAGGAATAACATTACCGTCATCGTCATATGTTACAGGGTCTGCAGATTTGATTTGGTTAGAATCCCACGCAACATAAAAATCTTTTGACCCATCTTCAAAAACAACTTTTACGCCATCGTGTCCTGTAACATCTTTAATAGCTTGATGAAATTCATTTAAATTATTTCTAAAGAAAGTAAACTCCAAATCACCCAAACTAGTATACTGTTCAGCAACTTCTCTGATATGCCAATCTCGAATACCTTCGCTCCATATATCATAAAAATCACCCAAGGGACTTTCATCAACATCATAAATATTAGGATGTTTTTTAAGTATTTGATAAGCTTGTTCTGGTGTGAAATTATAATTAAAAGTTGACTGTCCTTGTTGTTCTCCATTAAGACTAATCGGCTTTTTAATTTTCAAAACCGAACTGTATTTTTCCTTACCGTAGTAACTTGCATCATCAGAGTTAGTCGAAAAATA
>JAFPAK010000233.1 GCA_017390825.1 Clostridia bacterium | reverse complement strand
GAACCACTAATTCAACATTCCAGTATAAAAAAGCACCCAAATGGGTGCTTTTTTATTTTTAGCCATAAATTTAACTAATATTTTCATATGAAAACACTTGTAATATTATGGTAAACCATGTATAATATTCTTTAATATAAAGTATTATGCCCTCTATTTTCTTTTTTGAGAATTCTCCTATAAAAAGGATGTGTTGTTATGAAATCCAACAGAAAGCTCCATTTGAAAAAGTTGTGCTCTATTGCGCTGAGTCTTGTGTTGCTTTGCGGGTATTTTGCTGTACCTGCTTATGCGGAAACACCGCAGACCACCAACCTGACTCCGGATGATCAGACCTACGAGAATGGAAATATCATTCTGCATAAACAGGCAGAGCGCATCGCTGCCGACGAATGGGCTGTCCATGTTAAGGCTACCATCAACGACGCACCTGTGGAGCCGCCTAAACTGGAAGTTACCTTTGTTTTGGACACTTCCCACTCTATGCTGAACTGCACAAATGAGTATCTGCACACTAACTTCTGGTATCATTATGCCCACGATACTTATTACGGTATCTCCGGTACCTGTGACTTGATCTGTACAGAATCACACACCCACGTAGACTCCTGTTACAGCTGCGGCACATATAGGCAATCGCATATTTCTACTGTCAAAAGTTGCACCTATACTAACGAAGAAGGCAAAGAGGTTCCATTCTCCCCCAATCGTTTTGAAGTTGCAAAGCAGGTTATTGCGAAAATGATCCAATCTCTCCCTGCTGGCACCAAAATCGGACGCGTTGGTTTCAATGCTCCCGGTGCCGCAAGATACTACACAGATTTTGATGAAGCTACCCCTTACGGCGATACATATATGATGGATGGTGTCCGTCTTGCCCTGAGTAAAGAAGGTGACACCCCCTGCTTCAGCAATGATCCCACCACCAAGAAGATCCTGATTATCGTTACCGACGGTGCTGCATCTGACAACGATTACGGTGCATCCGATACCGCATTCAATAATTTCCGTAATAACAACGGCATTGTCTACACCGTTGGCTTTAACCACAACGACCCCAACCTCAGCTCCATGGTCGCAAACGGCGGTACTTACAGCCGTGCTTCCAGCCCCGATGAACTGGAAACGATTTTCGATCATATCACCTATGAACTGACCGCCATGATCGTAGACCCCATGGGTGAAAAAGTGGATCTAAAGTCCGGTACCACCGCCCAGCCCGATGCCTCCGTAAGCGGTGATCTTACCTTTGACGGCAGTATCAACACCTTGTACTGGAACCCCGAAAAGTCTACTGACATTACCAATTCCGCCATTGAATATACCTACACAGTTAAGTTGGGAAGCAGCGCAGGTATGAGCGCAGGTGTTCACACCGGTGTGGAACTGAACAAGAACACATATCTGTACTACGGAACATCCGATAATGCGGTCAAAGAGCCCGCTGAATTCCCCCAGCCCATTGCAGAGTACGCAGTTTCCACCCTGCAGGTCAACTGGAAAGCGGGCGGCACAGATCTGCGGACACCTACCGCAACAGAATCTGTGATCTGTGACTTTGGCACTCCCGCATTCGCTACCGATTATAATGATATCCCCGCTTCTATCACAAAAGACGGTGTTACTTATTACTACCAGGGTACCGAGATCACCAAGAACGGTGAAGCAGCCGACGCTGTTACCATCGCCGATGCCGCTGCATTTGTGGTAACACATCAGTACTCCACAAAAGTCACTTATCAAGTGGACTATGAATACACCGGCGATGTTCCCTCCGCTGCCCCTGATGCCGATTTGAACGACATCGCAGGTTTGGATGCCGGTGATACCGTTACCATTGCGGCTGAGCCCGTTCTGAATGGTTATCTGTTCTCCGGCTGGAGCGTTGTCGAGGGTGGCGTGACCGTATCCGACGGTTCCTTCACCATGCCCGAGAACAATGTGAAGCTGCAGGGCAGCTGGACAAAGCTGAACGGCTATCGGGTCGTTGCAAACTACTACTCCTGCATTAACGGCGGCGCCTATACCAAGGACAACGCAGAACCAGTTGTGCTGGCAGAAAATCTGCAGACACCGGAAACCGGTATCACCGTGGATATTTCCTCCGCATTCACCTGGAACGGCAACACCTACAGTGATCCTGCCCTCGCAGAGGACAGCGCTGCCGCTGTGATCGAGGGTAATACGGTTAAGAACATCGTTCCTTCCTCCCCCGCTGCAACCATCATTGTGAATCTGTATCGCAATGTAAGAACTACCGCTTCTGTTATCGTCCGCTATGTCGACGATAACGGCTTTGCACTGAGGGATTCTACTGTCTCCGGTGTTCTCTATGTGGGTGAAGATTATGATGTGAGTGCTGCTGAGGCTGTGACTTCCATCACTGTTGACGGTG
>JAFPAK010000232.1 GCA_017390825.1 Clostridia bacterium | reverse complement strand
TATCATGCCTACTTTTGCTACTGTGTCTTCAGAAACTTCAGTTCCCGGTTCGTCTACATCAACATCATCATTTGTACCACCGCAAGCTGCGAGTGAAAATACCATCATTCCTGCCAAGAGTATTGCTAATAACTTTTTCATAATAAAATTCCTCCAATAACTTAATCTTTTATTTAGTTAATTTTTGCTTCAGCTGCATCTGCTCGTCTTGTGTATTCTGCAAGACCGCCTGTATTCGCATCATCCATAGCGTTCATATTCTTTTGGATTTCTGCCTGTTGTTCCTCTGTCATTTCGCCACCTGCTTTTGCAATCTTAACCGCTTCTACAGCATTCTTTGCAAAGCCGATTGCACCCATAAGATTACGTTTTTCCTCTTTGTTCATTCCAAATTGGAAGAGTGCAGTATCTCCGTCATAAACACCAAAGATACGATTGAAATGACGAATTGCATTTTCTGCATATTTGAGATAATTTTCTTTTTCTCGGTCATTTGTAGCAAAGCAAACTGTAATTTCTTCTGTGATATACGGATGAGCACGAAGACCTTTTCTCATAGTGGTCATATCATCTCTTCCGCCAACCAATCTGATTTTAATACCACCTTCACCAAATACAATTTCTTTCTTGCCATTTTCTGTTTCTTCTTCAGATTCTTCTATGTAAGGCTCATAGCTCGATACCTGATCGTAACGGAAAAGTTCTTTTGGATATTGTTCTTTACCATCTTTAGATCCGTCTATGATACGGAACATTCCGATATCATCGAAAAATTCTATACCTTGTCTTGAAGTAGCAGAAGGGTATCTTTCTGATCTTTCGCCTGCAAGTGCTACCTCCTTGTAAATGCGGTCAGAGCGTTTCATATACTCCATATGACCTCTAAGTTCATCCTTGGTGAATCTGTACTTCTGAATGTGGAACGAACACATATCGTCACATTTACCGCAGATATACTCATCACCCTTGATTTTAGTACGGTTTAACATTCCGCACTCTCCGCCACAGAAGGCACAGGTTTTTTTGCCGAAAATGTTTTTAAAGAAATCTCCGAGTCCCATAACATTTCCTCCTTTTTAAGTTTTATATGTTAATTTCAATTAACAACAAATCAGTTTACAATATCACTTGTATCAACAACATGGGAAGGTAAATATTTCACTACAACATCACCTGTACCCGGTGCTGCACCTTCTTGTTTGTCAAACACGATTCCTACATTGTCGCCTTTAACGGTTTCATCCATAGATTTATTAAACATCTGCAAGTCTTTTGCAATACCGATTGCAATAACCTTACCGTTTCTTATAACAGAAACCTTTTCACCTTTTTTAAGGATGCCGTCTGCAACTCTTCCGGCTAAAGTGTATTCTTTATTTGCAGTAACAAGCGAATAACTTTCAACCGGCATTGAGAAAGGTCCGTAAACTGTAGCAGGCTCTGTTGTTACGCTATTGCCTAAGCTATCAGTAATCTTACAATAAATCTTTACGCCCAAAAGTGTGTTTTCTTTTTCAACAGAAAGAACAAGTGCTTCAGAACTTGCATCTTTCACATAGTCGCCGTTTTTAATTGTTACATTGTCACGGCGTTCTTTGTAATACCATTCATAAGTATAAGGTGCTTTGCCACCAAATGCCTGAACCTCAAGCTCGTGTTTTCTGTCGTAAGAATCATATTCTGCGCCTTCAGGCTGTTTATGGATGGTAAGCTCTGCATTCACCACCGGCTTTTCTATATCAACAGGTACGGTAGGAAGTACTGTTATATCAGGTGTTACTTCCTGAGTAGGAACTTTGTTTGTAACTTCAGGATTTTCGGGAGGTATATTGGTTGGATCATCCCAGCTTTCTGCTTTCTGATTATCCTTTCCGGGTTCTTCTACTTCCGGTTGTTCATACTTGACTGTCTGATTGTTTTCATCATCATCTTTCTCTTCTACAATTTCACCCTTATTGTCAATCTTTTCTATAATTTCAAACTCAACCCTATCATCATCATTCATCATACGGGAAATAATTGCCGCAACTTCACTTCTTTTTATGTTGTCATCAGGATTGCAGTTAT
>JAFPAK010000231.1 GCA_017390825.1 Clostridia bacterium | reverse complement strand
GCGGTGAAGGTGAAGGAGTCGGTGCCCACCTTATTCTTTTTGGGGGTGTAGAGGAAGCTGCCGTCCTGGCGCAGGATCACCTCGCCCCGCTTCGGGGGCCGGACCAGGGTGTAGGTCAGAGGAAACCTTGTTATCCTCGTTAAGATTCTTCCATACAAGATCAGCAAGCTCCTCTGCAGTATTAGGAAGAGCTACCTTTTCGGGCTCACCGTAAAACGAAGGAATAGGATTACCGTCACACTTATAAGTATGAATGAAATGTCCTATACCATCAAGAGCCGTGTAGTTGTAGAAATATCTGTTACAAGCCTCGGGATTGCCGTCAGCACTCTTAAGTATAGACATCTTATAAGTGAATACGTTTCTTGGGAAACAGTAGTAAAGCGCGCCCGAAATACGCGGTGTGAAGTTCGGTTCATCGGGCTCAAACTCACGTGTCATAAGAGCATCCTCAAAAGTCTTTCCGTCCCTAATATAATCATATACTGTATTGGTCTGATCTCCGTTAGTTATAACGTCGATATTTTTATTTACAGCGAGATAAGGATTGTAGATAATAAGACTGGGATCAGAAAGCTTTGACTCATCAAAAGCCTTTGTACGCATACCGCCTTCAAAGCTTTCAAAAATACGGTTGCGACTGTTCACACTACGTCCCATGATGAAATATGCAATAAGGGCATTTTTGCCGTCGGCTGATTTGCCGATTACTATACCTCTGCCGGGATAAGAGTTCTCGTTAAGGAGATTTGCCAAATCGAATGTCTGCATAATTTTAAGTCCTTTCAAATTCAAATTAAAAAGGGCAGTTCTGTAGAAAGAACTGCCCAGACGGTCGGCTTAAAATGCTTTTTGCTCCCTTGTGTTAAACCACATAATACCGTCAGTAACAAAAAGCCTATGAATATTATATTTAATTATCTGTAATTTGTCAATCAAAATTTTATATTGCCGGAATAAGTAAAGCCTTATTGCATGATAATTTATCGTTATCCAATGAATTAACCTTCATTATCATCGACGGTGAAGTATTATATCTGCATGCAATATCCCATATCTCATCGCCCTCATCAGCAAAATACAAAACCGGACCGTTAAGTTTTGAATTTTTTGGTCTTGATTCGTCCGCTTTTATCTCACATAACATATTAAGCATATTTTGTTCTGTATATCCACCGTCGGCACAAAGATTAAATCTTAGTTCGATACTGCCTGCGCCTGTTATATTATAGCTTAAGGAAGAGATCTTAATATTTGCAGATATATCGCTCATAACTCCTGCACTTCCGACAGAACCCGACACATCAAATTTATGTTGATGATGATTGCACATTCCGTTTTCATCAATATAAAAAATATCTGCTTCTATTTCTGCATTCAATTCAGCTTCTTCATTTTGATTTGATAAATGAGTATTAATAATATCTGTACATATATCAATAATTTGGAATACCGGTGTTTCAAGACTTATCTGCTCTTTTGCTAAAATGCAACCGGTGTTTAAATGCGGAATATGTATCGGCATATTTTCTTCTTCCTTTACCGATTCGTATTCTGTACAGAATGCATCGCATGCATAATCAACATTGCACTCACGGTAACCTTCAAGCGTGGCATTCATCATAAACTCACATAATATATTTCTGCACTCTCCATCCGAATTTGTTATTGTTTTAAATTCAGCAGTACAGCAATCTATGTTACAAACAGACACGCATTGCTCATTTGCACCATCGGCATCAATTATCTGACTAATGGGGAAAGATGCGGACAATTTTTCATATTTAGAAGATGTTGACATATATAGAATATCTATATTTAAGGTTGCTTTAACAATAGCTTTATTGATTATAAATTTACACTCATCACAAAGAACTGCGGTTTCGCATTTGATAATTCGCATAATTGCATCATCTCCTTGCGAAAGCTCGATCTCTTCCTCAATCGAAAACTGCTTTTGAACCCCAAAACAGAATTCATATGCTTCGCATTTCTGCTTTTTCAGCTGAACCATGTTATGATCGCAGCCGCTGACAAAATTGTATTCCTGCTTCTTAATACCTGTAATGCAAACTATAACTGCTCCGTGAATGTCAATTCTTCGTTCGGATATAGCACGGCAATTTGCATAATCTTTTTTTATTGAAGCAGTAAACACAGCGTTTTCCGCTGACATCGGAATTTCAAACTGCTTCGACAAGACTTCTTTACCTTCATAAGAATAT
>JAFPAK010000230.1 GCA_017390825.1 Clostridia bacterium | reverse complement strand
TTTATAAGTGTTGTTTTTCCTGCGCCGTTGTATCCGACGATAGCTATCTTTTCCTTTGGCTTCAGCCTGAAGGAAATATTGTGTATTACATCACCGTCGGTATCGTTGTATCGGAAGGATACATTTTTAAGCTCCAGCGAACACGGCTCACGCCTTACATCAAGCCTTTCCTCTGATACTATCTTTGGTTTTCGTGCAAGGAATTCCTTTACCTTGTCAACATACATACAGTTTTCGGCTGAATTTGCAATATTCAATACTATACTTGCAAAGGAACGGCGAAGCCTGTATGCGGAGTTGATTAGCACTACTACCATTGCGTAGCTTATGGTGCCAAGCTCACTTGCCTGATATACAAGCAGAAGTACAAGCACAATATCAAGCAGTACCGTCTGAATAATCTGACCGAGCGCACCGACTGTTGATATCTTTTTATCGTGATATTTAAGATTATCCACAAGCCCATCAAACGACTCGTCATAATCACGCATAGCTTTATCCTTGATATCAGCATTAAGGCGCAACTCCTTTGCGTAATCCTGCAGATAGAACAGACGCTTGATATAGTCGCTTCGGCGGTAATATTTGCGTGATGTAACGAATTTGCTGTAATAATATTTGCTGCGGCGCAATGCCAGCGTCATATGCAGAATGCTTGTTATGAGTATAAGCAAAAAAGCCCATACATTCTGAATTACAAAATATACGCCTGTGGTAAGGATGACTGTAACACTTGTGACAACAACATCAAGTATTCTGAAAGCACGGTCGATAAGGTCGCCGGTCTTTTCGGCGGTCATTACAAAATCGTTGTAGTATTCAGGATCGTCAAACTGATTAAGATCTACATCCTTTGCCTTTTCAAATATCATATTTTTCATCTTTGTCTGCGCACGGAGCTTGACCTTGGGCAGTATGCGCTGAGTTACAACAGCACCAAGCCAGCTTGATACAAGAATCAGTATCAACACGGCGACGATAGGTGTAACTGCCGAGCTTAACGGCTTTTTATATTCGACACATTCAAGCACCATCTGGATAAGCCATGTGTGCTCAAAGAAGATCAGTATTTGATTTCGTACCTGCTCTGCAATGTACAGCAGAACTCCCAACGGGCTAGCAGAAAATATCGTTTTGATAAGATAGAAGTTGTTTTGAAGAAGCTTTTTTGCAGAGAGCGTCGGTCGTTGTGCAATTTTATGTTTTTCTGCCATTTAAACCGCCTCCTCATCTGTTTTTGCAAGATAGCTTTTTGCTTGATGCAGAAACATATTGGCATAAGCGCCGTTTTGACTCATCAACTCGGTGTGAGTACCCTGTTCAATGATGTGTCCGTGTTCAAGCATAAAGATAGTGTCGGCAGTCTTGACCGAGGATAAGCGGTGAGATATAAATATCATCGTCTTGTCAGAGGTCTCTTCCATTATAGTGTTGAACAGCTCATATTCTGCAATGGGATCAAGTGCAGATGAAGGCTCATCAAACACCATACATTTACCGTTTTGTGCAAGCGCTCTCGCAACGGCAAGCTTCTGATTCTGACCTCCGGAAAGCACGGCACCGTTATCGTCAAATTCCCGTGTTATAACGGTATTGAGTCCATGTTCAAGACTTTCGACTTTTTCTAACAGACCGACCTTTCGTAAAGCATCATTGGCAAGAGTATCGGCATCGTCAAAATCAACGCCCATAGTGATGTTTTCAAGCACGCTCATAGCTATTACCTGATAATCCTGAAATGCCGCCGAGAATACCTTTCTGTACGAACGCAGCTCGTATTCTTTAATGTTTGTACCGTTGAGCAGTATCTCGCCCGATTGCGGGTCGTACAGGCGAAGCAGCAGCTTTATCAGCGTGGTCTTGCCTGCGCCGTTGTGACCGACAAAAGCGATCGTCTTTCCTTTTTCTATCTTAAATGAAAGATTTTTGACAGTAGGCTTTTCTTCGCCGTCATACCAAAAGGTGACATTGCGGAATTCTATCATTTCTATCTCTTTCGGAGCAGGAAGTCCGCATTGATCTTCAGGTATCTTCTCTTCATACGATAAAAATTCACGGGTATTTTGAATATATATGCCCTCATTGTGTATCGTCATAATGTTCTCAAATCCACCTATAATACCCCAGGCAGCCGAGGTCATAACGCTTGTCATTATCGTCATTTCGGCAAGATCGATAGTTCCGTTCACAAGCGCACGATAGGAGCAGTACAGCAATATACCCTCAAAAATAATAGTGCAGGTGAATATCCATTTTATCCAATGCAAAAATGATGTCTTTGCCGAGTATTTGTCGTGGACAGAACATATTTCGTCAACCGCCGATGCGTGCTTTTGCTGCATCAGATCATATATATTCGTGATACGCATTTCCTTTGAAAACTGCTGCAAATGCAGTACACGCATTATGTAGTCTATTATTCTTCCGTTTCTTGTATTTTCCTTGTATTTTTTCTGCTCAATGTTGTTGAGCCATTTTGCAAATACAAAATTTCCGATAACCGGAAATACAAGAAACAATGCTACACCGGCATCTATTGCAATCATAACTGCCAGCAGCGCAATTACTCTTGCAAAGCTGCAAACAGCGTATATTGCATTGTCATACACACGCATAATGCGTTCGGGTGTGCGGTCAAGCGCACGGGTATATTTGTTGTAGAACTTTACATTTTCATAACAAGAAAGCTCGACATTTCCGGCTTTTTGAAAAATGCGTTTGTTAAAGCTCTGTATAAACCGATGATTTACAATATCGTGGTAATATTGAAAATATATCTTATCAATACAGTAGCTTATCAGCATAATACCCACGAAGATCACCACCAGCCATATGACTTCACCGAACGGCTTGTGTTGTTCAATTGCTTCTATCAGCATTTTCATGTAATATGTGGATTCAAACACGGCAAGCGCTTCGCTTATCAGCATTATTAGGGCTGTTATAATAGTGAACGCCTTATTAAATCCAAATATTTCTTTGACCGAGAAAGCGCAATTTTTAATAACCTGAGAGGTCGTTATCTCTTTTTGCTTTTTCTCTTTTACAGTAGATGTTTTAATAAAAATTCCTCCTTTTCGGTCCTTTGTTTTACTCGGATTAACGACTTCCGAGTGGTGTATTTGAGTTTCTAAAAGGAAACAACAAATCAAAAAACAAAAGCCCTCGGCAAAGACCGAGGGCACAAAAACAAACCAATGTATCAATACATTGAAAGCGGCTGTCGGTCATATAAATAATTAGCAGTATGTTCCATAGAATAATTCTTATTTTTCACAACCGACACCTCTTTTCTTTTTATTTTTTAGATTATATCATGCGGTAAAGCAACTTGTCAATAGATATTCTCAAAATATTGGAAATTGCGTATTTTTTCAAAAAATATTAAAAAAGAGGTTGACAAAGCATTCACGGTGTGTTAGAATGTTCAGGTACTCGGAGAGGTATCGAAGTGGTCATAACGAGGCGGTCTTGAAAACCGTTTGCCCAAAAGGCACATGGGTTCGAATCCCATCCTCTCCGCCAAATGCCGAGCCTGATGAATTATTGTCAGGCTCGGTCCATATAATTTAAATGAAGTTACCTGCAGAAGTACTCAAGTTGGTGACGAGGCGCCCCTGCTAAGGGCGTAGGTCGGGAAACCGGCGCGGGAGTTCGAGTCTCCCCTTCTGCGCCAAACAAAAAGCATCCACGAAGTGGGTGCTTTTTGTTTGGCATAAAAGCGAGAACTTCCGTGCCGGCGCGGGAGGGAGCGTTGTGAGCGCCGCCGGTGGCGGAATAAGCGAACAAAAGAGAGCAAGGCGACCGTACAACACGAGGTGCAAGCAAACGAAGTTTGCGCGATACTAAAAATAATATTAAGACTAGTGGGGAAATGGTTATTGCTGTGTAATTGCTATTGTATAGTTTAAGCATCCACGAAGTGGGTGCTTTTTGTTTTTCACAGATATTATCAATATACATATACTGTATTAATGTCAATTTATTGCGGAGGTATTTATGTATACTGATAATTATGTTGTAAAGTCGTTGGAGCTTCATTTGTTTTTTGGGCGTATAATGAAGGAACATTCTTTGTTTTTAAGAGCCGGATTTACTCCTGCTGATGCTGTTTTTTCGAGTAAAGCAGAATATTTTAAAAAGGAATTTGAGGATCTGCTGCGCCGTGCAGTAGCTCTTTCAGACGGTGTCGTCAGCGACGAGGTGCTTCGTTCCGGTGAGGTAGTTACCGAATTCACGGCTTTGGCAGAGCGACAGACGCAAAGCTTTACCGGTATTCCGATAAACAGAAGGATAACTGAAATGGAAATGCAATTAAACGGAAACTGTTGCATGGAGCATATGAGCCCTGATCTGCGCTGTAAGGTGCGTCAGCTGAATCAAAGGTCGTTGCAGCTATTGAACGGGCTTATTTCATTTAAAGAGCTGATCTTGAGGAAAGTTCTGGACTGCAAAATGTTTACAATGAACTATCCGCTACTAATTGAGCATATTATAAGAGAGGCAAAGCTTTACCGTGAATATATTGAAGCATTGGAAAGAGACGGATGTCTTTGCGATGAAACAATGAAGGATGTCGAGTGCTTCTGGAACAGAATTATGATGGAGCACGCTTTGTTTATCAGAGGGCTTTTAGATCCTGCAGAGGCTGAATTAATAAATACGGCAGATGAATTTGCAAATGAGTATTCGGAGCTGCTTAAAACTTGCCGCTGCGTACACGGGCAGACGATGGAGATGTCTTCTTTGGATGAGACGGTGCGCCTCAGAGATTTTAAGGCAGCAGGCACAAAGGGCATAACACAATGTGATATCCGTTCTGTGATACTTCCGCTTCTTGCAGACCATGTATTGCGTGAAGCAAATCACTATCTGCGACTACTGAAATAGAGATAAAATCGGGGGGCACTCCAGTTTTGGAGTGCCCCCCGATTTTTAATTTTATTTTCTTGCGATGTATTCCACCATTTTTTCGCTAACAACATTATTGTCTTTATCGGTGATATTGGAAAATCCACGGTAGCTCCATACCGCATGACCGATACCCAACTCGTTGAAGATAGATGTAATATCGTCAAGCCAGCGCTCTGCACTTCGATCGTCGGCGTGGAAATAAACACCATACTCTCCGCAGTAAAGGGGCATATCGTGCTTCTTTGAAAAGTCGATTGCAGGCTGAATGTATTCCCACAAAAAGTCCTTATCAAATATTTCACGCTCAAAATATTTTAGCTCCTTCGGTACACATCTGTTTATCCAATCAGCGTGCTGTGAACGCTCAACAGGATAAAGCACCGAACGCATATAATTAACTGTATTTTCATTCCATGACGCACGCTGATGAGTGAATATATACGGCTCATAGGTATGAAAATTATAAATATAATTATCTTCATATCGCACATCAAGGTTTTGCAGATGATGTACAGAGTTCCAATCATTTGAGCCGATAACTATCTTGCGGTCAGGTGAGATCTTGAGTATTTCATCGGCAGTTTTTTGCCAAAGTCTGTTCCAATATGAACAATCCGAAACAACAAGCTCATTTAAAAGCTCAAATGCAAGATTATCACCTTCGTTTTTATATCTTTCGGCAAACATACGCCAGATATTAATGTATCTTTCTTGCATTTCTTCATTTTGAAACAGATTGTTTTTCTCGCTGTCATAACCGAAATTGAAGGTAAATCCCGGTGCATGATGTAGATCAAGCAACATATTTAGATTGTGCTTTTTACACATTTCAAGCGCATAATCCACAAAGTACAACCGCTCCTCGTTATACACACCGGGAGCTGCATCATCCTCAAAAAGATAATAGTCCACCGGCACACGAACATGGTCAAGTCCCCATTTACTCATGCGGGCAAAATCGCTTTCCTTTATGTATTCTTTAAAATGCTCGTCCTGCTTTTTCATTATTTCCTTGTCGCCGTTTGCATTTCCGTATTTATATTGTGATATCCAATGGCCGAGATTTGCACCTGCCTGAAATCCAATAAATTTTTTCATAAATAAACACCGCCTTTCGGTAATAATTGTGTTTATTTTATCAATTCTGTATCAAAAGTCAACAAAAAACTGCCTTTCTTGCAAGAAACTCAAGAAAGACAGCATTATTATCAATTATTTACTCCGTGATGACAGGTCTTACTGTCCTCCGAAAGTCCTTTTATCACATAGCCTTGGGATTTGTAATACTCGATTATTTTCGGCAATGCTTCAACTGTCGTGTTTTTGGAACCGGTATCGTGCATAAGCACAACAACATTATTTATACCCTTTGAATATGTCTTAATGTTGTTTATCAGCTTGCTTGCCGCCACATTGTTTCCGGAGGCATCGGTCGAGTCTACATTCCAATCAAAATAGTAATAGCCTTGTTTTTCAACTTCTTTGGTAATAGTACTCATAATACCTTTACAGTACTGACGGCTGATGGTATTGCTTGACCCGCCGGGGAAACGGATTATATTACTTTCTACTCCCGTTTCTTTCTTAACAAGCTCTTTGATTTTGTTAAGATCCTCAAAATACGCTTTTGTGCTGGAATATATCTTTTTATAATCATGTGAATATGTGTGTAGCGCAATGGTGTTGCCGGACTCGGTTATCTTCTTCATATAACTGTTTGTACCGTTACCTGTAACAAAGAATGTAGCAGTTACACCATACTTTTTAAGTATGTCAATTATTTTTAATGTGTTTTGAGAAGGACCGTCATCAAACGTAAGATAGCATACCTTCTCGCCGCTCGGTGTAGGATATTGGGATTGCTCTGCATCTTTTTTTATTTCAGTAGAGGATTGATTGGTGCTTGCTTTGTTGTTTTCTTCCTCTTTCTTTTTCTTCTGATCCTCAATCTTCTTTTTTACTGAATCGGCAGTTTGGTTTGCACTGTTGATATTTGAAGAAAGGGTTTTGATGCTGTTAGATACACTGTTTTCGTCCTCGCAAAAGGAAGAGTAGTTATTACGCATTTCATCAAAAGATTGTGATTGTGCAGACAATTCATCTTTTACATTCTGCAATTTGACAGATAGCTCTGATCTGCAATATTCTGCTTCTTCGGCTACTGCAACTGCGCTAAAAAGCATTGAAGCAACAGCGGCAACGGATAAAAACAGCATTATTATATTCTTGTTTGACTTTTTATTTTTCAAAACATAGCACATCCTTATCTTTGTGCATTTATTATACATCTTATGTCAGTTTATTTCAAGTACCGTAAATAAAATTCGGGCCGCATTTTTTTGCGACCCGATCATAAAGAGGGTTTAGTTGTTTTCGCCGACCTCGTCACGCTCGCGAAACAACAAAGAAATACACCAGATAGCTGCAATTGCAACAAGTGTGTAAATGATTCTTGATATCAGCGCATCCTGACCGCCGAAAAGCCACGCTACTATGTCAAATCTGAAAAGACCGATGCTTCCCCAGTTAAGACCGCCGATTATCGCAAGAATAAGTGCTATTCTGTCTAACATAATTTTTCACTCCTTTGCAAAAATAGTTTGCACAGCATAAATGTATTTATTCATGCACAAACTAAAACGGGTGAAAAATATGTTTAAAAGGTGCATTGCAGTATACATTTGTATTTTTGCAGTACTTTGCGGGATTTGTGCAAGACTTGTTTATATAGTTACATCACCGCATTATACTGCGACACTGACTCATAACACCATAAGTGTTGAAATATCGCAAAACCGCGGTACTGTGTTTGATTGTAACGGCAAAAAATTAACAAATAACGGATATACTTATACTGCACTTGTCACACCTTACGATATAAATAATGAGGATATCGCACCGTATCTTAACGATTTTCAAAAAGAGCAATTAAGAGAAGGATATCCTGTTGCTGTTACGGTAGATACAAGCTTTAATTCTGACACTTTGAGCGTTGTAAGAGCGTATGATAGGTATTCGGCAATCGCAGCACATATCATAGGTTATACTGATGCAGAAGGTAACGGCGTTTGCGGTGTTGAAAGCGGTTATAACGATATACTTAACGGCGAAACAATAAGTGCTGCGTTTTATAAGGACGGTAATGGAAGTATTCTGCATGGGATAAAACCACAAATTATAAACAATGAGCCGGCAAGCGGTATAATGCTGACTATTGATAAAAAGATCCAGCAGATAATAGAGCAGGTGGCAGAAAAAGAACTTTCGCTCGGCGCCGTTGTAGTGATAGAAAATGGAAGCGGCAAGATAAGGGGTATGTGCAGCGTGCCTGCATTTTCGCAAAAAAATATCGAAACGGCTCTTGATGATGAAAATTCACCGTTTTTAAACCGTGCATTGTGTTCATACAGTCCGGGTTCTGTTTTTAAGATAGTCACTGCGGCAGCGGCACTCGAAAGTGATGTTGAATTCACATTTGAATGTACCGGATCTGTAAAAGTAGGGGACAGGGATTTTCATTGTGTATCTGAGCACGGAAACGTTGATCTTTGCTCAGCACTCTCACAATCCTGCAATTGTTATTTTATCAAACTGGCATTGCTGCTTGGTGCCGATACCGTATATTCAATGGCAAAGAATTTCGGATTTTTGCAGGAGGACAAGCTGTGTGAGGGGATAGTCGCAGACGAAGGGGGGTTAACCGGGTTATCTGTGTTGAATAACAGCAAGGGTGCACTTTCATTATTTTCCTTCGGTCAGGGAGATGTCGAGGTAACACCCGTACAGATAGCGTCAATGCTGCAATGCATAACTAACGGCGGTAAGCAGTATAAGCCGACACTTATCGAGGGTATTACCGATAACGAGGGAAGTATCACAGAAGCAGCAAAGCAGATGGCTCCTACCTTTGTTTTGTCCGAAAGCACGGCAAATACTCTGTGTGAATATCTGATGTCTGCAGTAAACAACGGTACCGGTAAGTCTGCACAAACTTTAAGCGGTGATGCAGGCGGCAAGACTGCAACGGTGCAGACGGGCAGATATTCCGATGACGGAACAGAGCTTGATAATACATGGTTTGCAGGCTTTTTTGCAAACAAAAAATATTCAGTTGTAATATTTAATGAAAGTGATGAGTTTTCTGCTAAAAGCTGTGCACCGATATTTGCACAGATAGCAAATAGGATATGTGAAATGAAATAAAAATCGCCTTACAGAGTAAGACGATTTTTCGTTTTGCTTATTTGTCCGTGTAGTTTATGTCATCGCAGTTTTTGGGGACCTTAGTCACGCACCAATACATGGTCATTTTAGTCTTTTTGACAAAATAAACGGCTTTTTTCAGCGAGTGATTAATTAAATGGTGATAAAAATGCAAACTCTGCAAAAAAATTGATAAAAAACAGTAGACTTATTTGAAATTATTTGCTATAATTAACTTGTGTGTCTGCGGCTATATATGTTAAGCCAACGCGGTTTGATAAAAAGCAGGACAGACAAACCAGTATATTTTTATGGAGGTAATTCTAAAATGGGTCACAAGTATGTCTACCTGTTCTCGGAAGGTGACGAGAGCATGCGCGAAATTCTTGGTGGTAAAGGTGCCAACCTTGCTCAGATGGTAAAGTTGGGTATGCCTGTTCCCCAGGGTTTCACAATTTCAACAGAGGCTTGCACACGTTATTATGACGACGGCAAGGTAATCGCTGATGATATTCAGGAGCAGATCTTTGAGTATCTTGCAAAAACAGAGGAGATCAACGGAAAACAGTTCGGCAGCACAACAAATCCGTTGCTCGTATCAGTTCGTTCAGGTGCTCGCGCTTCAATGCCGGGTATGATGGATACAATTCTCAACCTTGGTCTTAATGAGGAAGTTATCGAGGGTATGCTCGCACAGAATAGCGATCCCAAGTTCGAGCGTTTCATTTATGACTCATACCGTCGTTTCATTCAGATGTATTCTGATGTTGTTATGGAAGTTGGTAAGAAGTACTTTGAAGTTCTTATTGACGAGATGAAGGAAGAAAAGGGTGTTACTAACGACATCGATCTTACCGCTGCTGATCTTAAGAAGCTTGCTGAGATGTTCAAGGCAGAGTACAAGAAGCAGATCGGTGAGGACTTCCCGACTGATCCGAAAGAGCAGCTCATGGGTGCTGTTAAGGCTGTATTCCGTTCATGGGACAACCCCCGTGCAAACGTATATCGCCGTATGAACGATATCCCGTATTCATGGGGTACTGCTGTTAACGTTCAGCCGATGGTATTCGGTAACCTTAATGAAAATTCAGGTACAGGTGTTGCCTTCACACGTGACCCTGCTACAGGTGAAAAGAAGCTCATGGGCGAGTATCTTATCAATGCTCAGGGTGAGGACGTTGTTGCAGGTGTTCGTACACCTCAGCCGATCGCAAAGCTTGAGGAGGAAATGCCTGAGGTTTACAAGCAGTTCGTTGAGACAGCAACAACTCTTGAAAAGCATTACAGAGATATGCAGGATATGGAGTTCACTATCGAAAACGGTAAGCTCTATATGCTCCAGACACGTAACGGTAAGAGAACAGCAGCTGCTGCTCTTAAGATCGCTGTTGACCTCGTTGACGAGGGTATGATCACTGAGGAGGAAGCAGTTCTCCGTGTTGAGCCGAAGCAGCTCGACGCATTGCTCCATCCGCAGTTCAACGCTGCTGCTCTTAAAGCTGCAAAGGTGATCGGTGAAGGTCTTGCTGCTTCTCCCGGTGCTGCTTGCGGTAAGGTTGTATTTACAGCTGAAGATGCAAAAGCATGGGCAGAGAGAGGCGAGAAGGTCGTTCTCGTTCGTCTTGAAACATCACCTGAAGATATCGAAGGTATGGTTGCTGCACAGGGTATCCTCACAGTTCGCGGTGGTATGACATCACATGCTGCAGTTGTTGCTCGTGGTATGGGTACTTGCTGTGTATCAGGTTGCGGCGATATCAAGATGCATGAAGAAGAAAAATACTTTGTACTCGCTGGTACTACATATAAGGAAGGCGACTACATTTCAATTGATGGTTCAACCGGTAAGATCTACGGCGAAGCTGTTGCAACAGAGGAAGCTACAATCAGCGGTGACTTCGGTCGCTTCATGAGCTGGGCTGACGCACGCCGTGTACTTAAGGTTCGTACAAACGCAGACAATCAGCGTGATACAGAGCAGGCTGTTAAGTTCGGTGCAGAGGGTATCGGTCTTTGCCGTACAGAGCATATGTTCTTCGAGGGTGACAGAATTAAGTCTATCCGTAAGATGATCGTTGCTGAAACTGTTGAAGAGAGAGAGAAAGCTCTTGCAGAGATTCTTCCGCTTCAGCAGGGTGACTTCGAGGCTATGTATAAGGCACTTGAAGGCCGTCCGATGACTATCCGTTTCCTCGATCCGCCGCTCCACGAGTTCGTCCCCACCAAGGAAGACGAGATCGCAGAGCTTGCTGCTGATCTCGGCATCACAGTTCAGAGCCTCAAAGAGGTCATCGAAGGCTTGCATGAGTCTAACCCGATGATGGGTCACCGTGGCTGCCGTCTTGCAGTTACATATCCGGAGATCGCTGCTATGCAGACAAAGGCTGTTATCAACGCTGCTATCAATGTTTCTAAGGAAACAGGCACAATGATCAAGCCTGAGATCATGATCCCGCTTACAGGTGAGGTTAAGGAGCTTAAGTTCGTTAAGGATATCGTCGTTAAGACTGCTGATGAGCTTATCAAGGCAGCTGGCATTGATATGACATACGAAGTTGGTACAATGATCGAGATCCCGCGTGCTGCTCTTACAGCTGATGAGATCGCAAAAGAAGCTGAGTTCTTCTGCTTCGGTACTAACGATCTTACACAGATGACATTCGGTTTCAGCCGTGATGATGCAGGTAAGTTCCTCGATGCTTACTATGATAACAAGATCTATGAGTTTGATCCCTTCGCTAAGCTTGATCAGACAGGTGTTGGTAAGCTGATGGAAATGTCAGTTAAGCTCGGTAAGGCTACCCGTGACAATATGCACTTCGGTATCTGCGGCGAGCACGGTGGCGATCCGTCAAGTGTTGAGTTCTGCCATAAGATCGGCCTCAACTATGTATCTTGCTCACCGTTCCGTGTTCCGATTGCTCGTCTTGCTGCTGCACAGGCTGCTATCAAGGAATCTAAGTAATTAGGTTTATA
>JAFPAK010000229.1 GCA_017390825.1 Clostridia bacterium | reverse complement strand
CCTTCTCTCGATTATGGGGTAGATACTCGGATTCGAACCGAGGGTCTCCAGTGCCACAAACTGGCGCTTTAACCAACTAAGCTATACCTACCATATATGCCGTTTCGCAACATATAAGATTATAATACGGGCGTGTCTAAAAGTCAAGATATTTTTTTGCATTTTGATAATTTTTTATAAACTTTCACTGCCCTGCATTGTTTTTCCACAGAAAACTTCCAGGTTTCCGTTTCTGCAACGAATTTCATCTATCATTTCCTTTTCCGACATATCAGATTTTAGCGTTATCTGATATGTAAGTCTGTAAAGACTGCCCATATTTGTAGTCTTGACACTTTCAAGTTCAAATGATTTTGTATATTTTGCAAATATATCATCAAATATGTCGGTGTAATCAAGATTCTCAGGAATAACTATACGCAGAGTTTTAGGCATATTGCGTTTTTGACCGAATCCAAAGAATGTAAGAACAAAATTTGCAGCTATCATAATAAAAGTAAATATCAATGCAACTACAACATTGCCCATTCCCATTGCAAGACCAACGGCCATTGCAAGGAAAATGCTTACTATCTCTCTTGCTGTACCGGGAACTGAACGAAAACGCACAAGACTAAACGCACCCATAACAGCAATTCCTGTACCTATTTGTCCATTTACAAGCATAATAACAGTCTGAACTATTGCAGGAAGCAATGCAAGTGTAATAACAAAACCCGATGTATATTTGGATTTAAACATATAGGAAAGTGACACTACAATACCGAGTGCAATAGAAATTAAAAGATATACGGCAAAATTTTGGCTAGTTACTGTTCCTCCGATAATTGACTGTAAGAAACTGCTCATTTGATTCTTTCTCCTCTAAAAACGAATTAAGTACGGTTTTATATGCATTTCCGTATTTTGAATACGGCGAAGGAAATACCATTTCATCATTAAGTAATTTTGAAAGCCATAACGGCATTGCTCCGAGAACCTTGATCTCCATGATATACTCATTATCCGCCAAAAGCTTATTACCAAAAACACCTTTTCTTAAATCCGGCTCTTCCCTTCTCCATGTTATATCACGGTCGAAGGTGATGCGTAACTCGGGATCATCGTTTCCGTAAAATGCTATGCGGTCATATGTTATGACCATAGAAGGCTTAGGATAGTCATAGAACTTTAAAAACCATTCTATCTCTTTGAATATTTGAGTGTCCATTTCAGGTGAAATGCCGTAAACGAGGTAATCATATGCCTTTTTATATGGCATATTAATTCTGCGCTTATACACAACACCTTTAAATTTCTTTTTTAGTTCGATAAAAGCGTTGTCTTCATCATCAGGAATCCCATATGTCCGAAGCCGAAGCTTTTCCTTATAAAGCGGTTTTTCCACCGATTGCCTTATGAGCTGATATGTATGTGTATCAAAATAAATATTGCAAATCGTGCTTCGTCCATATTCATCGCCGTGCATCTTATCATTAAACATCTCAGTGATTTTTGCAAATTTATCTTCGGTAATAAGGTACTTTTTTTCTACTCTTTTAAAATTCCCCTTATAGCCCACAATATCACCTATATAATAAATTTAATATTTTTATTATATACTGTTTACACATAAAATTCAATATGTATTTAATAACTTTTTAAACTTAAAAAATTAAATTTATTTCCTCTTGACAACCTATCTTTTCAGGTGTAAAATATCTATAGAACATTTGTTCGATAGATGGAGGAATAACTTGTGGACAGAACGATTTTGCATGTTGATTGCAACAAATTTTTTGCATCGGTTGAATGTTTGCACCATCCTGAAATACGGTCATTTCCTGTTGTAGTAGGTGGCAGAGAAGAAGCAAGACATGGAATAGTGCTTACCAAAAACGAGATAGCATCAAAATACGGCATTGAAACTGCAGAACCGTTGTGGAAAGCACGCCAGAAATGCAGTAATCTGATAGTTGTGCCACCCAACTATCCTCTTTATGTGAGGTTTTCAAAGCTTGTAAGAGAAATATTGAAAGATTACAGCAACAATATCGAGCCTTTCGGGCTAGATGAAGCATGGGTCGATGTATCAGAAAGCGCCGCAATTTTCGGCAACGGTGAAAAAATCGCCGAGGAAATACGGCAGCGTATAAAATTTGAGTTAGGGATAACGGTCAGTATAGGTGTAAGTTATAATAAAATCTTTGCAAAACTTGGCAGCGATTATAAAAAGCCTGATGCAATTACTATTATCAGCAAGGACAATTTTAAAAAAATAGTCTGGCCGCTCCCTGCATACGATCTTTTATGGATAGGCAAAGCTACATACAAAAAGCTATGTTCACACTATAGATATACCATTGGTGATGTTGCAAATACAGATCCTGAGCTTTTACACCGTTGGTTTGGCAAAAACGGCTATATGCTTTATTCTTTCGCCAATGGTTATAACAAGGATCCTGTTATGAAAACCGGATATAAATCAGATGTTAAATCCATAAGTAACAGCGTAACATCGCCGCGTGATCTTGTTAGTGATGAAGATGTAAAATCTGTGTTTTTAGTTTTGGGCGAAAGTGTAGCCCGTCGCCTACGCGAGCAAGGCTTATACACCCAAAACATATGTATATCCTTGCGAAACAATATGCTTAATACTGTGACTTGCCAGCGCGAGCTTGACTGCGCAACCAATATCACCGCAGAGATCTGTGAAACTGCTTATAATATCTATAAAACCTCTTATCAAAAAACAGTACCGCTGCGTTCTGTCGGAATTTGTGCAAAGGCTCTTATTCCCGATACCACTCCGATACAATTGGACATTTTCAAGGATCAAAAAAACCGTGAAAAAAAAGAAAAGATAGACCAAGCGGTAGATATCCTTAAACACCGCTACGGAAACGAATGTATTACACTTGCAAGAATTATGAAAAATAATGATATTACCTGCTTTGACCCGTATTCCGAACACACAGTACATCCGGTCGGATACTTTAACACAGCACGAAAATGAAAGGATCCGCTATGTGTATAAAAAAATATGTAGCCGTAACCGCCGAGTTTGATCAAATGGGAAATATAATCCCATTAGTCATCAAATGGGATGACGAAACAATATATAAAATCGACAGAGTAACAAATATTTGCCGTGCCGCATCCCTTAAAGCAGGCGGCGCCGGAATTAGGTACACCTGTATTATAAAAGGAAGATCAACCTATTTGTTTTTAGAAGAAACCAAATGGTTTGTAGAAGCCAAAGTATAAATCCGCCGAGGGCAAAAGCCTTCAGCGGATCTAATTAACTATTGCTTACATAAGCTTATTATAAAGACCGATAATATCTTCAAGCGTTGCAGACTTAGGATTACCGGGTGAACATGCATCCGCAACTGCACTTTCAGCAAGGAACTGAATATCAGCAGGATCAACAATCTCCTTAAGATCTGCAGGGATGCCAACATCACAAGATAGCTTTTTAACAGCATCAACAGCGGCTTTGCGATACTCATCCATGCTCATTGCATCAACACCTTCAACACCCATTGCTTTTGCAATATCCTTATACTTTTCACCGGTAGCATCTGCATTAAATTCCATAACGGTAGGAAGAAGGATAGCATTTGCAACACCATGAGGAGTATCGTAAACAGCACCCAGCGCATGAGCCATTGAATGGACGATGCCAAGCCCGACATTTGAGAATCCCATACCGGCTATGTACTGACCGAGTGCCATATCCTCTCTGCCCTTGTCATCATTATCAACTGCCGCACGCAACGAGCGGGAGATTATCTCAATTGCTTTAAGATGGAACATATCAGAAAGCTCCCAAGCGCCTGCAGTAATATAACCCTCGATTGCGTGAGTGAGCGCATCCATACCTGTAGCAGCAGTAAGACCTTTAGGCATAGATGCCATCATATCCGGATCAACAACAGCAACTACCGGGATATCATGTGGATCAACACAAACGAACTTGCGTTTCTTTTCCGTATCGGTAATTACATAGTTTATAGTAACCTCGGCTGCTGTGCCTGCAGTAGTCGGAACTGCAATGATCGGTACACATGGATTTTTAGTTGGAGCAACACCTTCGAGGCTTCTTACATCAGCATATTCAGGATTTGTAATTATAATACCGACTGCCTTTGCAGTATCCATTGAGGAACCGCCGCCGATTGCGATGATATAATCAGCGCCGCAAGCTTTAAATGCTTTAACTCCGGACTGAACATTCTCAATAGTTGGATTAGGCTTGATATCAGAATATATCACATAATCAGCGCCTGCATTGTCAAGAACATCAGTAACCTTCTTAGTAACACCGAATTTGATAAGATCAGGATCAGAGCAAACAAAAGCTTTCTTAAATCCTCTTTTTCTTACTTCAGTTGCAATTTCATTGATAGCTCCCTTACCGTGGTATGATGTTTCATTCAAAATAAATCTGTTAGCCATAATATAAACACTCCTTGAATAAATGTATTCGGAAAATGTTCCGTACAGCCATTATATCATAT
>JAFPAK010000228.1 GCA_017390825.1 Clostridia bacterium | reverse complement strand
GCACCTTCCAAACATACACCAACATAAGATTTTACAAAGTGTTTTCCCATTTCTGCCGTTGTTTCTCCGGCGAATGTTGCAAGTGGTACGGGAGCAAGCGCCGTGTACATATATAGTCTGAAAAATCTTCCATAAACCGACATTATCATAATAAATGACATTATGGTTATGAAAAGACTTCCCAAGATTGTAACAAGCCACAGAGGGATACTTGCCCAAAAGCCTGCATCTTCTACCGCAGTTTCAATAGCTGCCGGTAGTGATACAGATGCACCGCCAACACCACCTAAAGAACCTGCTATCTGAGAAACAACACCACCGCAGATAGTATATAAAGCCACCATTAAATCCATTGCATAAGTAATGGCAACTTTGGCCGCTACAAAACGGATAAAGTGCCTGAGTGCATATTCCGGTCTTTGAAAATCACGGAAGGATGCCGTACTTTTGAATATAGACATAGCAAAAAAGAGAACAAGCAAGCCAAGACCGATAGCTTGAAGTCCTCCGTTAATGCCTTGAACAACCGACCAAACTGTTCCACCCTTAAAGTGTTCAGGTGAGGTTGTTACCAAAGTCCATATTTCAGCCATTTTATCGTTCCAAGTAGCAAACGCATTTTCCAAGTTGGCAACAATCCAATTATCGCTCAAAAGTATTCACCTCCTTAAAGGATACTGCCACCCATAAGGGCGGCAGTATAGCAGAACCTATTACATAATCATATCAAGTATATCTTTTGCAAATGCGATAATTACACCGCCGAAGAATGTAAGAAAACCGTTGGCTCTCTGCGAAGCATCGTGAGATTTAAGTGATAGACCAATCTGCACAATACCGAAGCCGAGCAAAATAAGACCGATTGCTTTGATTGCAGAGAAGATAAAGTCAGACAAGCTATTGATTGTATCAAGCGGACTTGCGGCGAACACGGTATTCGTCATAAGACACATTACCACCGCCATAATCATAAGCACCATTTTTGACTTCTTCAAAATCTTAGTAGCCTTTTCAATGTTGTTGTTCTTTTTCATAACAAAGTTACCTCCATAGTTTAGATTTGATTTTTTTAATGAATGATTGTTTTTCCTTTGGTTGTTCGGTTTCTTCCGTTTCAGGCTCTACGGGTAAATCTACAAAGGATATACCGGAGCTTTGAATAAACTTTTCATCAATTACCACATCATCAGGAGCAGTAAACTTATTAGCCATATTTTTTCTGAAATATTTGCCTTGCTTATTATGGGTATAAGGAACTGCACCGCCATCAGCAGTTAATTTGATATTTGGATGCGAAAGAATGTCGAACTTCTTATCCATAATCGGCTTTTCGCCACGAATAAAAATAAGTGCGTTACTGTTATCAAGTAAACGCACTTCGTCAAGTGTAAGAAGTTCTCGTCCGGCATTTTGGTAATTGGTATTACTACTGCCGTGTGAACCTCTTGTGATTCCTCTTGTTCTTGTGTCAATGGTTTCTTTACCGAGCATTTTTGAAATGTATTCGTGAGTGGATTGCTCATTGCCGCCAAGATATAGCATTGTATCGCAGTTACCGACCAAGCTCTCCCAACTGTCCTTAAACAATGCCTTTAACTGTGCCATATTCTGAATGATTATACTTACAGAAATTCGTCTTGAACGCATTGTTGCAAGCAATCTTTCAAAGTTATCAGGAAGGGCAACATTGGCGAACTCATCCATTACGAAGTGAACCGGGATTGGCAACTCTCCGCCGTGTTTGTGGTCTGCTCTGTAATATAGCTCCTGAAAAGCTTGTGTGTAAAGCATACCTACAAGATAATTGAATGAGTTGTCATTATCGGGAATAACACAGAAGATAGCTTTTTTCTTTTCTCCCATACTTCCGAGGTCAAGATTATCATAAGATGTCATTCTTGCAATTTCAGGGAGATTGAAAGCAGCAAGTCTTACTGCCGCAGAAATCAGGATTGATTTTGCAGTTTTACCGCTTGCTTGCTTGAATATCTTATATTGCTTGAGTGCGATATGTTCCGGGTTTTCATCTTCCAAACCCTGAAACAACAAATCAACGGGAGATTGATATTCGTCATCATCTTCCATAGCTGCCGCATTTTCGATTAAGAACATAAGCATTTCAAAATTCTGTTCTTCAGGCGGAGCTTCGTGCAAGAGATAAAGCATTAAAGCAGTATCGAGTGCAATTTCTGATTTTTCCCAAAAGGGATCGTTCTGTTGTGCGTTCTTTGGAGTGGTATTCTGTATAAGGTTTGTTATGAGTTTTATAACATCTTCATCTGTGCGGATATAGGTAAATGGATTATACCCGTCAGAATTAGAGGGAGTTATCAGATTAAATACCTTTACATCATAACCTTTTTCCAACAAAAGCGGAGCAACAGAGCGAAGCATTTC
>JAFPAK010000227.1 GCA_017390825.1 Clostridia bacterium | reverse complement strand
TTAAAGTAAAGCTCAACACTTATCGTCTTGGCGTACTCATTGTCCGGCTACGATATATCGGAATGTATCCGTTTGTTACTATACTGCGAACCGTTATCTTGAACGCTTTCTTTTTCAAGGTACGAGTGAAAGGAATTATACCTTCATCTTAGGCATAGAATATTTGTTAATGATGTTCCGTAGCAAGTTTGCATCAGTATCATTAGAGGTTTCTGCAAGTCGATTAAGCAGATTTTCCTCATCAATTGATAAATGCAGTTTTAGGTTGTCTATGTAGTCTTCAATTACATATATTCCGCCATACATTCCTTGCTTGGTATATATAGGTGCATATCGGCTTAGAAAAGCAATGTCACGAAAAACCGTATCCTTACTTACCTTGAAGTAGAATGACAGTTCTGTTACGGTTGTTTTCTTACATTTGCTGAGCAAAAAAAGCATTTCTATTCTGCGTTCAAATGTTTTAACAGTTGATGTCATAACCGATAGCACCTCCTTTCAAGCATCATTATAAAGATGAAACTATGCAACATACCGTATGTTTCTAAAAATTTTTTCAAAAAAGTTTTCGACATATTTTGACCTCCGATTTTCAAATTGATTTATGAAAGCTCGGATAGTCGGTGGTGCTCTGCAAGAAAGCTCAATAAAGGCATAGAAAACAAAACAGCCAAAACACACCCTATAAAAGAGTAATGTCTTGGCTGCACGGTATGAGTGACCTCCATAATCGTCATCAGATGACTTCTTATGGCTTGTCCTATTATGAGCAATGATTCTGTGATTTGTAAAAATTGGGATGACTAAATAAAGCATATTTCACTCCTACCGCACGGCAATCCGCCGTTGCAAGGAGCGAATTGAACCTAAAATGCGGGCGAAATTGCCACGCCAAAAACTTTATTATTCGTTTGTATTGATTGTCCGCAACACTCTTCAGCATCAATAACCATTTCATTCACCTCATTTCCAAATTTTGACAATAGTCGATTAAAAAAAATAAATATCGTTAAATTTCGCATAAAAAGAAACCGCTTGAGGTCCTTAATAACCCCAAGCGGTTTTCTTCAACATTCTATGTATTAACTTATAATGCAACAGATAAATCATAAAACCCACTCCATTCTTTTGTTTTTATCAGCATTACAATAAAATTGACCGTTATCTTCTTATATAGCTGAATTGTACCATTTTTCGATAGAAAAGTCTGTCGAAGATTGGAATGTGAATTAAAGTTTTTATCGTCTGATTTTGAGCAATTATCTTATAAAAATAAAGAATAATACAAATAGATACAAAAAAATACAGAATACGATAAGGTATTCTGTATGATTACAATGTAGCTTGTCGAACGATTTTTGGAATAAAAAACCCGTTGGCTGCATACCAACGGGGATTTAAGAAATAATTTAACTGTATTTTCTGAACTTCAGGATTGCTTTGAACATATCTCCGTCCAATACAATCTCAAATTTACCGTTACATATTTCGGTGTAACTCTTTGCGATTGCAAGACCAAGACCATTACCTTCTTGTGTTCTTGATTCGTCACCTCTGACAAATCTGCCCACAATTTCTTCTGCATTAAAGTCCATCGGGTAAGATGCTATATTCTTGAACTCCATAATCACTTCGCCGTTTTCTTCATAAGCAGAAATAAATACTCTCGTATTCTTCATTGTGTACTTGAGAATATTACTTATCAAATTGCTTATTACACGGGACATCTTTCTGCCATCTGCAGAAATATACAGTTCCTTCGGAGCATTAACACAGAACGGAAGCTCTGATTTCTTTATTTCATTGTCATGCTCTCCGAGCGATTGATTGATAAGAAGTGATACATCAAGCTTTTCTAAAACAACACTTTCGTTTCCGCTTTGTACCTTCGATATGTCAAACAAGTCTTGTGTTAGGGTTTTAAGTCTGTCGCTCTTATTTGCTATAATCTGAGCATAGTCTTTTGCTTCTTCCGGTAAGCCTTCTACATTAGCCAAAAGCTCTGTATAACTAATTATGGATGTTAGAGGTGTCTTGAGATCGTGAGATACATTTGTTATAAGCTCTGTTTTCATTCTTTCTGCTTTTACTTTTGCAGAAACCGATTCATCAAGTCCTTTTGCTATATCATTGATATTGGTTGCTAATGCTTTCATATCTTCGCTTTTTAATTCAGGAATTTTGTAAGCCACATTTCCGTTTCTAACCTCGCTGACACCTTTTTTGATTTCATCAATGTCTTTTGAGCGATGAGCAATAAAAAACGACGCAAAACCAAACAGAGCAATACCAACAAATATCCAAAACAGATTGCCTGCTTCCAATGTAAATATTCCAAACAGACCGATTAAAGCAGTATATGCAAATAGCATACTAATAAGAATAACACCTGTTTTTTTAGATAATGTTTTGAATAGAAGATTTCTATATCCTACAAAACCGTTGCGAAGCCATACAAGAACTTTTACAAATATTTTGAAGCACCATCTGATAACACGAACTATAATGCTCGATTCAACAAATCTTTTGCACTTTATATTCCTGATAATAGAGAGTAAAGA
>JAFPAK010000226.1 GCA_017390825.1 Clostridia bacterium | reverse complement strand
GCAACTTTATTGTTGTTACTTAATTTATAAAATTACGGATTTTAAAGTGGTTCCGCACCACTGCTCGCTTATTGTTGTTCAAAATCCCCGTCGAAACCTTTACGCCCCCGTGAATTCTTAAAAAGTATAACACAAATTTAGTGCAAATACAAATGGAAATTAGCGGTTTCTTTCTTTCATCTCACGATCTATGTTGCGTTTAGCATCCTTGATTGCAGCAGCTTCACGCTTATCATATAGCTTCTTACCTTTGCATAATCCTATTTCAATCTTAACAAGAGAACCTTTAAAATACAGTTGTAAAGGAACGAGTGACATACCATCCTGCTGTACTTTGCCGAAAAGTCTGTTGATCTCGATTTTATGCATAAGAAGTCGACGTGTGCGATACGAATCCCTGTTAAATACATTACCTTTTTCATACGGAGCAATATGCATACCGTTTACAGTAAGCTGACCATCTTTGATACTGCACCAAGAGTCTTTAAGATTGACACCGCCTTGTCTTATCGACTTTACCTCTGTGCCGAAAAGTTCGATTCCGGCTTCATATTTATCTATCACAAAATAATCGTGATAAGCTTTTTTGTTACTTGCAATCACTTTAATTGAGCCCGATGACATGAGCCGAAATCTCCTTTCGTTAGTTCAATTCGCTTCTGCCTTCAAAAGCACGAAGCAGCGTTACTTCATCTGCATATTCAAGACTTCCTCCAACGGGTATTCCGTATGCAAGTCGTGTTACTTTGACTTCAAAAGGCTTCAGAAGTCTTGAAATATACATAGCAGTTGCTTCGCCCTCGACTGTTGGATTAGTTGCCATAATTACTTCTTCTATCTCATTTTCAGCAACTCTTTTAATCAATTCCTTGATCTTTAATTGATCGGGTGTGACACCGTCAATAGGGGATATAAGGCCGTGTAATACATGATATGACCCGGAATATTCCTTTGTACGTTCAAAAGCCATAACATCCTGCGGAGTTTCGACAACACAGATCTGTTTCTGATTTCTCATATGTTGTGAGCAAACAGAGCAAATCTCTGTGTCGGCAAGATTTTGACAAACCGAACAATATTTGATCTTACTGCGTGCTTCAGTGATAGCATCAATAAAATTCTTTGCGCTCTCCTCAGGCATATTGAGAACATAAAAGGCAAGACGCTGTGCAGATTTTCTGCCGATTGATGGAAGACTTTCAAATTTGTCTATAAGATTTTCTAATGATGGTACATAATATGCCATAATATTACCTTAGAACAAGCCGGGAATATTAAGTCCGCTTGTGATCTGAGACATTGCGCTGTCGGATGCTTCGCTTGCTGTTTTAACCGCTGAATTTACAGCAGTAATGATAAGGTCTTCGAGCATTTCATGATCATCTGCTGCATCGGCAATGAGCTCAGGATTGATCTTTAATGATGTGATATTGTGCTTGCCTGTAACAGTAACTTCAACCATATTGCCGCCTGCTGTAGCAGTGTATTCACGCTCGTCAAGCTCTGCTTGCATCTTTTCCATATCAGCCTGCATCTGCTGTGCCTGCTTAAGCATCTCAGCTTGTGATCTGGACTGATATTCTTTGGGTAATCTTGCTTTCATTTTATATAACTCCTTTATTATGTAATTCCGACCACTAAATCTCCATAATGATCGGTAATATCATTGGGCTACGCTTGGTTTTCTCATATAAGAAATGAGATAATTCATCACGTACCTTAGATTTTAATGATGTCCAATCGTAATTTCCTGTTCGGTAGACAAGATCGATAGCATCCCATATTACATCTTTTATCTCATTCATGAGATCTTCGCTTTCGCGTACATAGACAAATCCTCGTGATACAACATCTGGTCCTGACACGACCTCCCTGGTTACGGAATCTACTGTCATTACTACCACAATTATTCCATCCTCAGACAGGTGCTTACGATCACGCAATACAATACTTCCTACATCGCCTACACCGTATCCGTCTACAAGAACTCTTCCTGACTGAACTGTTCCGTTAATACGGATTGAATTTTTAGTCAACTCAATTATTTTACCTATTGAAGATATAAGAATATTCTTTTTATCGACGCCGACAGTGCTAGCCATCTCAGCATGGCGTTGCAATTGTTTTTGCTCTCCGTGTACCGGAATGAAAAATTTTGGCTGTGTAAGTGCCAGCATCATTTTAAGTTCTTCCTGACAAGCGTGACCCGATACATGCACATCATACATTTTTTCATAGATAACATGTGCGCCGAGTTTCATCAATCCGTTAACAACATTTGAAACGGTCTTTTCATTGCCGGGGATAGGGCTCGCACTGATAATAATAGTGTCATTAGGTGTTATTGTAACATTTTTGTGTTCGCCAAGTGACATTCTGTGAAGTGCCGACATTGGCTCGCCTTGTGATCCGGTCGTGATAAGCACAATTTGTTCAGGTGAATAACGTTTTACTGAATCTGCATCTATCAAGACACCATCGGGAACATTCAGATATCCAAGCTCTTTTGCGACAGATACAACATTTATCATTGATCTGCCAGAAACTGCGACCTTGCGTCTGCATTTTACAGCCTCGTCTACAATTTGTTGGATACGGTGAATATTTGATGAGAAAGTAGCAACAATTATTCGGTTACTACCTGCTTGCTTGAATAACTGCTCAAAAGATGCGCCTACTGTGCGTTCGCTTTGCGTATAACCGGGTCTTTCAGCGTTGGTCGAGTCGGATAGAAGTGCAAGCACGCCTTTTTTGCCAAGTTCAGAAAAACGCTGAAGATCGATCATTTTACCGTTGATAGGGGTTGAATCTATCTTGAAGTCACCGGTGTGAATTACAACGCCCGCCGGAGTTGTGATAGCAAATGCCACAGCATCGGGTATAGAGTGATTTACATTCACAAATTCTATCTTAAAGCAACCATCGTTCACTATATCACCAGGTTTCTTTTCGATAAGGTGAACTTTTGAATCAAGATTATGTTCTTTAAGCTTTCCCATAATAAGACCACAAGTAAGTCTGGTCGCATAAATAGGAACATTTATCTCGCGCATCAGATAGGGAATAGCACCGATATGATCTTCATGACCATGAGTGATAAATAAACCTTTGATTTTCTCTTGATTTTTAACTAAATAAGTAAGATCGGGAATTACAATATCTACGCCCGGCATTGTGTCATCGGGGAACGAAAGACCGCAATCAATGATAATAATATCATCATTATATTCGTATGCTGTACAGTTTTTACCTATCTCCTCAAGACCGCCCAAAGGAATGATCTTGAGAGGCGAAACAGGATGTTCATTAATATTGCGTTTTGCCGGTTTTTTATAATAACGCTTTTTTACATTAGTTTTTTTGTGCTTAGGGTTTTCTTTGTTTTGTTGCAAAACGGTACCTCCATTTAAAATTTATTATAACTTAAACTAGGGCATGGCATATAACCATCCCATAACATTAGCCGATCGACAAACGGGTCTTGCGGCGAATATTCTGTTTTTATGTTTAAGTAAACACTTGTTTACACAAATTCTGCATACAAAATTATTATACATCTATGCCCAATAAAAGTCAATCAAAATATTACCTTTTAAATTATTATAGACGCAAATTCAGTAATTAATACAATTTGTTATAGACAAATCAATATTTCTGAATTAAAATATAATTGGTGATATAAATGAAGGGTTTATATATTCATATTCCGTTTTGTGCAGTTAAATGCGGATATTGCGATTTTTATTCAATCAAATATAATCCGGAAACAGCAAATCAATACAAAAATGAGCTTGTACGCAGACTTTGCGAAATGGATGATGTATTTGATACTGTTTATTTCGGGGGTGGCACCCCTTCCATGATAGGTGCTGATGCGATATGCGAGATATTATCGCATATTAATTATACGAAGGATGCTGAGATCACCGTTGAATGCAACCCAAGAGCGTATAAACCAGATTTTTTTCAGAAGATTTCAAAGTGTGGTGTAAATCGAGTATCAATAGGACTACAATCTGCAAACGATAGTGAGCTGACTTTTTTAACTCGAAATCAAACTGCCGATGATGTATCGAGGACGATAGAATTATGCAAAAGTTCAGGAATTGATAATATTTCTCTTGATGTTATGCTTGGCATAAAGAAACAGACAGTAGACACATTAAAGCATACATTAGACTATTGTATTTCATCAAATGCAAAGCATATTTCTGCATATATGCTGAGTATTGAAGATAACACGCCCTTTTCCAAATTGGATGTGAATACATTGCCCGATGAGGATAGCGTAAGCGATCTTTATCTGTATTGCTGTGATTATCTCGCAATGCACGGTTACCGACATTATGAAATCTCCAATTTTGCTAAGCCCGGATATGAAGCAAGACATAATACGATTTATTGGACACTTGATGAATACATTGGTCTTGGTGCAGCCGCTCATTCTATGGTCAGCGGAAAGAGATATTATTTTCCACGAGATATTCAGTATTTTTTAAACGGGAATGCACCGATATATGATAGTGAAGCTTGTGGTTTTGAAGAACAAATAATGCTGAAGCTGAGATTGGATTCAGGTATTGATCTATCGTATATTGAAGAGAGTAATGCAATAAATACTGATATTTTCTATAATAAATGTAAACGATTTGAAAATATGGGATTAATGAATATAAATGATAAGTCAGTTTCACTTACTGATAAAGGGTTTTTAGTTCAAAACAGTATTATTTTAGATTTATTAGAGGAGGCACTGCTATGAGAATAGGTATAGGATATGATGTACATCGCCTTGTTGAAGGCAGAGATCTGATTTTGGGCGGTGTGAAAATAGAATATGAAAAAGGATTGCTTGGGCATTCTGATGCAGATGTATTGCTTCATGCAGTATCCGATGCCGTGCTTGGGGCATGTGCGCTCGGAGATATCGGACTTCTATTTCCTGATAATGATCCTCAATTTAAAGGTGCGGACAGTTTAAAATTGCTTGGAATCTGTGTTGATAAGGCGATTGAGGCAGGATATAAAATTGGAAATATCGACAGTATTATTGTTGCTCAATCACCGAAGATGCGCCCATATATTGATGAAATGAGAAGGAATATTGCTTTTGCTTGCAAGATCGGGATAGATCAGGTATCAGTAAAGGCCACAACAGAAGAACGATTAGGTTTCACAGGAGATGGCTCCGGAATTTCCGCCAAAGCAATCGTCCTTGTTGAATAAAGTAAATACTGAACAAAAACAGTCTTTGTACATAAAATGTACTGAGGCTGTATTTTTTTGAAAAGGAAGAAATTATGGACAAAGAATTGATATTTATCGGCTCGGTCAACAGAGCTTTAAGAGCAAGAAATATACTATCAAAACAAGGGATCACGGCGAAAGTCGAAAGAGAAAGTGATTTAGTAAACAATAATGGCTGTGGATACAGCATTGTTGTTAATAGTAAAGATTCAGATATAGCGAGAAGAATTCTTGATGAATACAAAATAACGGAAGTAAAGAAATGATTTATTTTGATAACGCTGCAACAACTGCACATAAGCCTCAAAAGGTTATTGCAGCGGTTCAGAATGCAATAAAAAGGTTTAGTGCAAATCCGGGAAGAGGAGGACACAATGCATCATTAAAGGCCGCAGATGCAGTGTTTTCTGTCAGAGAAAAGGCCGCAGAATACTTTAATGCCAATAGTGCCGAAAATGTTGTGTTTACTCAGAACTGTACCTTGGCGTTGAATGTAGCAATGCAAGGCTTATTTCACCCCGGTGACCATATAATAATATCATCTTTAGAGCATAATGCTGTTTACAGGACTGCTATGTATTTAAGAAAGAAGGGCATTGATTTTTCAGTTGCAGAGGTAAGCCTCGATGAAGATACTACCGTTAATAATTTTGTTTCATTAATCAGATACAATACAAAAGGTATAGTCTGCACACATGCATCAAATGTTTTCGGAATAGTTCTGCCTATAAAAAGACTTGGTAAGGTATGCAGTGTATTTGGATTGAGGTTTATTGTAGATGCGGCACAGACTGCAGGCGTTCTTCCAATAGATATGAAAGAGTGTCATATCGACTGTCTTTGCATTGCACCTCATAAAGGGTTGTATTCGCCAATGGGCACCGGAATTCTGATAACGGATAATTCTCCAAAACCATTGGTATTCGGCGGCACGGGCAGTAATTCGATCGATCATGATCAACCTGAATTTTTGCCAGATAAGTACGAAAGCGGAACAATCAATGTACCTGGAATATGTGGCATAGGCGCCGGTATAGATTTTATAAAACAAAATAGAGGTAATGCTTATAAAAAGGAAATGAAGCTTATAAGATATATCTATTCAATGCTGTCTAAAAAAGAAAATGTATTATTATATACTCCTGTTCCTGACAAAAGATTCGTGCCTTTATTATCATTAAATATAAGAGGGGAGAATAGCGAAGCAGTTGCTGCTAAGCTAAATGAGAATAATATTGCAGTGCGCGCCGGTCTGCATTGTGCACCTCTTGCACACCGATCATTCGGAACTATAAATACGGGTACAGTGCGTGTTTCACCTTCGATATTTAATACGGAAAATGAAGCCGAGTATTTTGTGCATACTGTAAAGAAGAATTTTTAATTAAAAGCAGGGCAGTTGAAGCTTTGATTGCCTTGCTTTTAAATAGTAGACATAATCAGTTACAAACACAATTAGTTGTGGTTAACATAACAAGAAGACATAAAAATTAGACACTTAACATAAATTATTTGACATAAAATTGTGATTATCTATAAATATTTTTGAAACTTTAATTTTCTACTTGATTTTAAAAAGCACTTTTGATATAATTAACACACATTAATTTACATAAATAAGGTGTT
>JAFPAK010000225.1 GCA_017390825.1 Clostridia bacterium | reverse complement strand
TACATTAAACGGCGCAATGCAAGACGGTGTAGAGCTTTCGGAATGTGATGTAAAAATCGTTGTTGTCGGTGCAAATGCTGCAGGTGCTATCAAATCTGTTGCAAGCAAGATTACACTTAAAAAAGGTGTTAAAACAACCTTAGAGATGAACTTTGCCGCATATCAGGTTGAATATTTCTATACAAAGCTTTCATTGCAGTTCTATGGTGATGAGAATACAAGCAACTATGATGTTGATATTACCTCTATGTATTCTGACTCATACGGTGAGCAGCCTACAAATGCACCTACTGCACCTCCCACAACAACTAAGTATGTGCCGGCTGAGTCACTTGAAAATGTTAAAACCATCGGTGAGATACAGGATAGCATTAACACCCTGGGAAGAAGTATAATATCAAACGGCAAACTTGTTGCAGATTTTGCATCTACCGGCTTTGAGTTTACTATCTCTAATGATCAGCCGTTTGATATAGGTCTTAATCTTATCTGGTCGCCTGCACAGGGCGCATTAGGTGTTGTTATTGATGATAATGATGAGGCTATCGAAAGGATCAATATTGATCCGAACAGCGAGTCACAGTTTGTGGTTATTGCAAGAGATATTCCTGCTGGCACACATACAGTTAAGGTGCTGAAGATCACAGATCAGACTTTCCAGCGTATGACTATTGAAAGCCTTTGCTACAACGGCACACTTGGCGACAAACCTGAACAATCTGACCTCAAATTTGAGTTCTATGGCGATTCCATTACTTGCGGTGTAGGCGTTCTTTGCCCCGACAGAAATCTGACATCGCCCGCAAGCAAATGGGAAAACTCACATTTCACATATGCGGCCGTTGCATCCCGTATACTGGGTGCTGAATATTCTATCTGCGCACAGGGCGGCTATGGTTGGATTCATGGCTATGATAATGACAAGCAGCTTATATCGACTATATGGGATAAAGCTACTGTAAACGGTAACAATCAAGCTTGGGATTTTGACAGCTATGATGCTGATGTAGTATTCTTTGCTCTGGGCACAAACGATAATAACCATTGTAAGATGCGTGGTGACTCATTTACCGAGGAGGAGATCGAAAAAGCGGTCACCGATATGGTAAACAATGTGCGTTCACACAACCCTGACTGCAAGATAGTATTTATCGGCGGCTTCGGTGTGTCATTCAACAACAGCTTCTTCAATCTTGAAGCGGTTGAGAAGAAAATTGCAGATAATGACGAAAATATCTATTATGCAGGAGATTTTGAGTCTGCAAATTCAGGTGGCGGCTGGCATCCGAATGTATCGGAGCAAAAGGGCGTAGGTACTGCACTTGCAAAGTATCTTAAAGACAACGGAGTAGTATAAAATGAAGGATATTGTTAAAAGAATTACCACTTCGGCAATCGCTGTCCTTATCGGTGTTTCTGCAATTTTCACGGTTTGTGCTTCACAGCTTGGTGATGTTAATTCCGACAGCAGCATCAACGGTAAGGATGTACTTGCGTTGCGTAAATATATCGTAGGGCTTGACAGCAATATAAACGAGCTGTCTGCTGATGTGAATTCTGACGGCAATATCAACGGTAAGGATGTATTGATGCTGCGTAAATATATCGTCAAACTGATTGATTCATTAGGTGATCAGCAGGAGGATGTTATAGTTCCGGACAATGAGCTTACCGCAACTGTTGAGCTTAGCGGAACCGCGGCATCATTCAACGGTGAAAATGTAACGATCAATGGCTCGGTTGTTACTATTACGGGTCCCGGTAAATATATTTTGAACGGAACTCTGTCAGATGGTCAGATCATAGTCAACGACACCGCAAAAGCAGAGAAGGTATATCTGTATCTCAACGGGGTTGAGGTCAATTGCTCAAACGGTTCGCCGTTGTTTGTTGATAAAGCGGATGAAGTTGTATTAAAGCCTGTCAAAGATACGGTAAATGTATTTTCTGACAGTGCCGACGATACTTCTGATGATACAAATGCCTGCATTTATTCGGATGATGATCTAACTATCAAGGGCGAAGGAATCTTGCAGGTAATTGCAAATAAAAACAACGGTATTACAAGTGAAAATGATCTTGATATTAAAGCAGGTACTGTTATTGTAAAAGCTAAAAAGAATGCCATCAAGGGTGAAGATAGCATTGAAATATTTGACGGAGCAATTATCAACATAGAATGTGAAAAGGATGCATTCAAGGTTGAAAATGCCGTCGAAGAGGATAAGGGGTATTTTACCATGACCGGCGGTGATATTACAGTCGTTGCAGGTGATGACCTTATTCAGGCCTACCGTTCTATTACTGTTACAGGAGGCACTGTAAAGTACAAGGTAGAGGGTAAAAAGACAAAACTTGATATGGCTGATGGCATTGAAACGATCAACGATGAATGCTTTGTAAAGCTTTAAACAAAGGTGAGGTCGAATGTCCCGTATACGCCTTGTTGAGTATAAGAACGAGTGGATGAAATTTAAATATGATGTTAAAGCAGCAGAATAATTCTGTTGCTTTTTTGTTGACAGTTTTGTTTGAAAGCCATATAATTATAGTATTAATAAAGATTTCAGCGAGGAATTTTAAATGATAAAAACCTTTTGCATTGGTCCGCTTGCTACCAATTGCTATCTTTATACCGATGATGAAACAGGAATAAGTGCTGTGATCGACCCGGCGTATCCATCACAGCAGCTTATTGATTGTGCAAAGGCAAGCAATGTTAAGTATATTTTACTCACCCACGGTCATATCGATCATATTGCGGGCATCAAGGCGATAAAGGAAGCAACCGGTGCAAAGGTGATAGCACATCCGCTTGAAAAAGAGCGGTTGAATTCAGCGGATCTAAATTTATATACAGCCTTTTCTATGTATTATGATATTGGCTTTTCCTCTGTTGATATTGATATAGAGATTGAGGATGGCGAGATGTTCACGGTTGGCAACTCAACTTTTATCGCAATGCATACACCCGGACATACAGAGGGATCTGTATGTTTTATATGTAAGGATATCATTTTTTCCGGTGATACTCTGTTTTGCTCGAGCTATGGCAGAGTGGATTTCCCGGGAGGCAGTATGAGCAAAATGATAGATTCATTCTGCCGTCTTTGTGAGATAGACGGAGACTATAAGGTGCTTCCGGGACACAATGAATTTACAGATCTTGAATACGAACGGCAGAATAACCCGTTGAGTCACTATTATCTGCAAGGAATGTATTAAATGATAAAACTCGAATTAATAGGAAACGAATTCAAATACGAGCTTGAAAACATAATTCAGCTTTTTTATCCCGAACAAAAGGTTTCTGCTGACGAGGGAGAATTTTTGAAGATCACCGCTGCTCTGAAGAACGATGAAGCGGTAATTGAAGTCGAAGCTGGTGAAAAAAACTATAAAAGATCACAAAATTATATAGTCGGTGATGCTGAGCGTACACTTTGTGAGCTTCTGTTTTTGACACTAAAAGAGCATTCGGGAATAACACCCGAATGGGGAATACAAACCGGTGTGCGTCCGGTAAAGCTGCTTCGCAGTCTTATAAAAAAACACGGCGCAAAGCAAGCACGTGATATTTTAAAAGATCGTTTTCTCATAAGCGATGGCAAGCTGAAACTGGCAAGTGATGTGGATAATGTGCAAAGGCAGTATTTATCATTGCTTTCAGAAGATACCTTCAGTCTTTATATTTCAATTCCGTTTTGCCGTTCACGCTGTAGCTATTGCTCATTTATTTCGCATGATGTTTCAAAATCTGCAAAGCTTATGCCTGAGTATGTTGAACTGCTTGTGCGAGAGATAGAATATACAGCAAATATCACGAAGCAGCTCGGATTAAAGCTGAAAACCGTTTATTTCGGAGGCGGTACTCCTACTGCTCTTGCAGCAGAACAGCTTAAAACTCTATGTGATGCGGTTTCCACTTGTTTTGACCTGTCGGGAGTTCTTGAATACACCATTGAAGCCGGCAGACCGGATACCGTGACCGAGGAAAAGCTGAGCGTAATTAAATCTGCGGGTGCAGGGCGTATCAGCATCAATCCGCAGACGCTGAATGATGATGTCTTGCAGGCAGTACGAAGAAAGCATACGGTCGAGGAGTTCTACTCCGCTTATAACGCTGCACGCAGAATAGGCTTTGATTGTATCAATACCGACTTGATCGCAGGTCTTCCGTCAGATGATTTCGAGTCCTTCTGTAGCTCACTTGACGGCGTTATGGATATTGCTGCGGAAAATATCACGGTACATACGCTTTCAATAAAGCGTTCATCAAGTCTTGTTTACCGTAATACAGCAGAATATGATGCAGTAGGAACCTCTGTATCGGAAATGCTTGGGTACGCACAGCGAAGATTGCCGCTTGGTGGGTATGTGCCGTATTATATGTATCGCCAGAGTCGTATGGCAGGTAACAATGAGAATATAGGCTGGTCAAAGCCGGGGAAGGAAAGTCTTTATAATATCTTTATAATGGAAGAAGTGCAGACTATTATAGCCCTGGGGGCAGGCGCATCAACAAAGCTTGTGAAGGACGATAATATAGAGCGAATATTCAATTATAAATATCCTTATGAATATATCCGCGGCTTTAATGAAATACTCAAAAGAAAAGACGGAATATATAAATTTTTTCAAAACTGAAATCACGGTGCTTGTAAACGATCTGATTTAGTTGTATAATAAGTGTATTGAAAGGAGTTTTGGTTATGGGTATGTTTGAAGATGCAGTTGTAAAAGCAAAGGATGTTTTTGATGTTGCAAGTCAGAAAACCTGTGAGGTAGTATCTGTTCAGAAAATGAAGATATGCATTTCCCGTGCTAATGCAGAATTGAAAAAGGAGTATGCAAAGCTCGGTAAGCTCTGTTACGAAAGCAAGAAAAAAGACTGCGATGTTGAAAAACAGATGACACAGGTAATACTCGATATCGATGCTAAAATAGATGAGATAAAAGAACTCAAGGAGCAGCTTTCCGTTATGAAGAATGAGATTACTTGCTCTTCTTGTGGGCAGAAGTGTACAAAAGAGTCAGAATTTTGCAACAAATGCGGAGAACATTTATAATTTATAGGAGTTAAAATGAAGATAGCGTTAATAATCGCAGATGACGGTGAGTTTGCACCTATAGTTGAAAAAGCCGAGCATTACGGATATAAAGAGTCATCCTTGCTCGGTTGCAGATGTATTGAATTTAAAATATCCGAAAACACCGAATTTATTGCCGTGCTTTGCGGAATTGGCAAGGTAAATGCGGCAGCTGCCACTGCTGCTGTATGTACCGTGGTAAAGCCTGATGCAGTACTTAATTTCGGCCTTTCCGGAGCTATTTCGGGCGTTCATAAAAACGATGTCGTTATCGGTACAAAATTTTTAGAGCACGATTTTGATCTTACCCCGCTCGGACGAGAGATAGGCACAAAGCCGCAGGCAGTATCACATTACACACCAAATGCAGCTTTGGTAAGTAAGCTTAAAGCTGCTGACAACACTGCAAGGGAATGTGTTTTTGTGAGCGGTGACTGCTTTGTGTGTGATAGTGATAAAAAGAAGTTTTTGACTGATAAATTTAACGCAGGATGCTGTGATATGGAGAGCGCAGCAGTAGCATCGGTGTGTTATTCGGCAAATATTCCGTTCGCCTCCTTCCGTCTTTTATCCGACGATGCGGATGAAAATGCGGCAGAAAGCTACCGTACAGAAAACGAAAAAGAGCCGGATTGCCTTATTAATCTTGCGATTTCTGCTTTTGCGTAATTAATAATCGTTGCAAAAAAGTGATATTTGTTTATGCAAAGTGTAGATTTATCTTTTGAAAATTGGTATGAAATCAATAAAAATTTGCCTTTTTTGGATAAAATCCCAAAATTGACTTGAAAAATAGTGCGGTTTGGGCTACAATATTCTTTGCGAGCGTCAATTAGTGATGTCGTTTTTAAGGAAGTATATATAATGCAAAGTTTTGAATATAAAGAGAATTATAGTACCGAAGATCTTGTAAAGATTGTTGCTATGCTCCGTGCGGAAGACGGTTGCCCGTGGGATAAGGTTCAGACGCATGAGACTATCCGCAATAATTTTATTGAGGAGGTCTATGAGGTCTGTGATGCGATCGATAAAAAAGATAAGGCTGCCCTTTGTGAGGAGCTTGGTGATGTTCTCTTGCAGGTAGTGTTTCACACACAAATGGAGCAGGAAAAAGGCGGCTTTGATCTTAACGATGTAGCAGACGGTATCTGTAAAAAGTTGATACTTCGCCATCCTCATATTTTTGCCGATGTCGAGGCAGACACCGAAGAAAAGGTGCTCGATAATTGGGATAAGATTAAGATGGAGGAAAAGGGTCAGCAGAGCTATACCGATACATTGAAGAGCGTTCCTGCTGCATTCCCGGCATTGATGCGTGCAGCAAAAGTTCAGAAGCGTGCAGGTAAGGCGAATTTCGATTGGGATAATGTATATGATCCGCTTTTGAAGATTGGCGAAGAATTGGCAGAGCTTGAGGAGTCTATTGAAGACGGTTGCGCTTGCCATATTGCCGAGGAGCTTGGCGATCTTCTCTTTGCAGTCGTAAATGTATCACGCTTTGTTAAGGTAGATGCAGAACAGGCGTTGCAGAGTGCGACAGATAAGTTTGTAAAGCGCTTTGAAAAGGTTGAAAATGTTTGCCGCGAGCGAGGAATTGATATGAAATCGTCAACGCTCGAGGAGCTTGATGCGATATGGGACAAAATAAAGCATTGATATTTAACGGTTTATACCGATAAATAAATTTAACAAAATAAATTTTAAGGAGATTTTAAGAGATGAACAAAACAGAATTGGTTGCTAGCGTAGCAGAAAAAGCAGGTATTTCAAAGAAGGATGCAGACAAGGCAGTTGCTGCAGTTCTCGAGTCAGTAGTAGAGGCTCTCAAGTCAGGCGATAAAGTAGCTCTTATCGGTTTCGGTACATTTGATGTTAAGCAGCGTGCTGAGAGAACCTGCATCAATCCTCGCACAAAAGAGAAGGTTATTTCTCCCGCAACAAAGGTTCCCTCATTCAAAGCAGGCAGCGCTCTTAAAGAAGCTGTAAAATAATTTTGCGAATGAAATCGTGCCGGTCTGCATTGTGCTGACCGGCATATATTTTTAGACGGAGTTTTAAGCTATGAGATTAGATAAGTTTTTAAAAGTATCGCGTATTATTAAACGCAGAACCGTTGCCAACGAAGCGTGTGATGCAGGCAGAGTTATCATAAATGGCAAGCCTGCTCGTGCGTCCTATGATGTGAAGGTGGGGGACATAATTGAGATCTCCTTTGGCACGAAGCCGTTTAAAGCTGAGGTTACCGATGTTAAGGAATTTACAAAAAAAGAAGAGGCATCAATGCTTTATAAAATAATAGATTAGTGTTAATTTGTGCAAAATATACAAATTGATATAACAACATTCTAATTTAATATGTAAATTGTACTTGATTTTACCCTTTTGTTGTGTTAATATGTAATAGTAATAATGTTAATTCATATTATTTTTATGAATGCATTTCTATTACACAACGAAAGGGTGTTTTGCTATGAAAAATTATGAAACGGGAAAAATCAAAAATATTGCGTTGCTTGGACACGGCTCTTGCGGAAAAACAACGCTTTGCGAGTCAATGCTCCATTGGGCAGGCCTTACCGACCGTCCGGGTAAAGTTGGCGACGGCAATACTGTAACTGATTTTGATCCCGAGGAGAAAAAGAGAAAAGTTTCGCTGTATTCAGCAGTTGCAAGCCTTGAATGGCGTGATACAAAGCTTAATATTATTGACGCTCCCGGTCTTTTTGATTTTGCATCAGGTGCAAATGAAGCACTGCGTGCAGCAGATTGTGCTTTGATAGTGCTTTCGGGCAAATCGGGTCTTAATGTCGGATCTGAAAAGGCTTATAAGGCTGCCACTAAGCAGGGTCTAAAAAAGGTATTCTTTATATCAAAGGCTAATTCAGAACATGCCAACTGTTCGGATGTTGTTGCTCAGCTTCAGGCTGCTTACGGCAATAAGATATGCCCGATCATCATTCCTTTTGGTATCAACCATAAAGTAGAGTGCTACATAAATCTTGTCACAGGTAAGACATGGAAGTATGAGGACGGTAAGGCTATTCAGATAGAGCGTCCCGAAACCGGTGGTAAGTTTGAATCAATGTACAATATGCTTTGCGAAGCAGTTGCCACTACTTCCGATGAGCTTATGGATAAGTATTTCAGCGGAGAGACCTTCACAGAGGAAGAACTTTGGAACGGACTTAAAGCCGGTGTTGCATCAGGCGATATTGCTCCGGTTTACTGCGGTGCCGGTGCAACCGGCGAAGGCGTTGATCTTCTGCTGAATGCAATGGTTAAAATAATCCCAAGTGCTGATGAATGTGCATCCGAATTCGGCATAACTGCCGAGGGAGAGGGTGTTGAGGTCAAATGCGAGCCCGAAGGTCCTATCGTTGCAACTGTATTTAAAACAGTTGCCGATCCGTTTGTTGGTAAAATGTCGTACTTTAAGGTAGTGCGCGGTACAATGAAATCCAATTCTGCTCTTTACAACGCAAGAAGCGGCGAGGTCGAGCGCATAGGTAAGCTTATGTATGTTTGCGGCGGCAAGCAGACTGATGCCGATGCAGTGCCGGCTGGTGATATTTGCGCAGTTGCAAAGCTCGGCGGCGTGAAGACCGGTGATACTCTTTGTGATGCATCAGATCCCGTTGTATTAAGCGGAGTCGATTTCCCGACACCTGTATTGCAGATGGCTATTGCGCCCAAGTCCAAGGGAGACGAGGAAAAGATCGCACAAGCAATTATGCGTATTTCAGAAGAAGATCCGTCTATCACATTCAAAAATGATACAGAAACACATCAGATGATAATTTCAGGGCTCGGTGAGCAGCATCTTGATGTTGTGGTATCGAAGCTGAAAACAAAATTCGGTGTTGAAGTCGTACTCACACCGCCTAAGGTAGCATATCGTGAAACTATTCGTAAAAAGGTGAAGGTTCAAGGCAGACATAAGAAGCAGTCCGGAGGTCACGGTCAGTTCGGCGATGTATGGATCGAGTTTGAACCTTGTGACAGCGAATCTCTTGTATTTGAAGAAAAAATATTCGGAGGTGCTGTGCCTAAAAACTTCTTCCCGGCAGTTGAAAAGGGTTTGATTGATTGCACAAAGCAGGGAACACTCGCAGGTTATCCGGTTGTAGGACTTAAAGCCACTCTTGTTGACGGTTCATATCATCCAGTTGATTCATCTGAAATGTCATTTAAAATGGCGGCTGCAGTTGCATTCAAGGCAGGCATTCCGCAAGCATCTCCTGCATTGCTTGAGCCGGTTGGCACTTTGAAAGCACTCGTGCCTGACGATAATATGGGTGACATCATAGGCGATATCAATAAACGCCGCGGCAGGGTACTCGGCATGACACCGATGGAGGATAAATATCAGGAAATTGCGGCTGAAGTCCCGATGGCTGAAATGAGTGATTTTGCAACCGTTATTCGTTCGATCACACAAGGCCGTGGTAGCTTTACCCTTAACTTTGAACGTTATGAGGAAGCACCACCTGCTATCGCACAGGCTGTTATAGCGCAAAATGCCGAATAAATTTATAGTTCTTTTGCACAAAAATTTCAACGTTTTTCGGTGATTTTAATGGTTGAATTTGCAACTTAAATATGGTATTATATTATATATTTTTTAGGAGGTAATAGATATGACACTTACAAAGCGTGCAATAAGCCTTATTGTTGCACTCATGATGGTCTTTTCTGCTGTAGCTATGGTTGCCAGCGTTTCCGCAGGTGCAGAAGATGCAACAGAAGCAACGACCGATGCAGTTGAGCAGGAAGAGCTCGTTTATCTGCAGAAATTTGAAGAAAAAGATTTCGCCGGTTGGGTAAGCACCAAGGATATGGGCTTTGAAGCATTCGACGAAGATGCAGAAACAGGCACTGTTTCTTATAATGAAGATGGCTCTATCGTCATTGCAAAAAGTGAAGAGTATTACGGCGCAATGATGGATTTCAAACTTACTGATGAAGCAAGAGAGGCTTACAAATCTGCTGTAGATGGTAAGGTTAAAATCAGTATGTTTGTCAATAAATCTTTTGCGATCGCTGCAGAAGACGACAAGGATCAGAGAAGTATCATGAAAGACACTCAGATCCACTTCTATGCTATCTATAAAGACGGCACAAGCAAGAAGATCTCTGAAAGATACTGGGATATGTACAACCACGCTACATATTCATTTGCTATGGTTGATGCTGATGACAATGTGCTTGAAAATCTTGATTCAGTTGATAAGATCCGTGTTGGTGTTTATCACTGGAATAAGTATGATACACAGGTTGTAATTTCAGGTCTTGCAGTTTCAGGTACTCCTGAGATCAGCAATCATCCCACAGTTGACGATATCGTACCTGCTGAAACAGAAGACGGTGCAATGATGTGGAATTGGGACGTTAAGTACCGTCAGGATTACAGCGGCGGTCCGTCAACTCTTAAATATAGCCCCACAGGTGAGGAGGACTCATTCAAAACAAGAAATACCAACGGATGGATGTATTGGAAAAATATTGATACAGCTAACCAGACACAGGTATATTATAAGAATGATCGTGATATAGCTAACTCTGCTTTGATGGCATCAAAGAACGGAAATAACTGTGCTGAAATAACAGTAAATATTGTAAATGCAGTTAATATAGACGGCAATGTTCCGGTACAGGTTGAAATCCAGTTTGTAACCTTCAGCGGTGGTTATACAACGATGATCAGCGAGTGGCAGCAGCCCGGCACTACCGTAACATACTATATTGATCTTTCTGATCTTGATTATTATGATCTTAACGGTGTTAAGGTAGCTCTTCAGAACTATTACTACTATGTAGAAGGCGATGCTAGCAAGACCTTGCTTGAAAAGAAATGGCCGGAAGGACTTGGCTATGCAACATATTCTGATCCTGAAACAGGTGAACAAAAAGGCACCTCTAAAGATGGTAAAACATATATAAGCTGTGCTATTTCAAACCTTGAAGCATATATTTCACCTATCACAATCTCAACTGATGTTGACTTCAGCAGCGAGGATGCAACTGCTCCTCCGGTTCAGGTTCAGACTAATGCTACTACAAAGGCTCCTGAAACAACAACTGCTGATCCTAATGCTGATACCACATACGAGCATGCAGGATATCATGTATATGACTTCACATATGAAGCAATGGATGAGACCTACGGTAACCGTCCTACATGGGTAATGTTCCTTGATGACGAAAGCTGGACCGGTATTTCATTCGAGGGCAAATATAATGAAGCTGATCCGTCAAAGAGTACTCTTAAGGTAACAGAGGAAGTATTTGAAGGAAGCGATGAGTATAAGAAGATAATTGCTGACAGCCGTAGCCTTCTTTCGGGCGGCTATCAGGTTGGTCTTAAGTATGACAAAGAGTATCAGAAAATGGGTGATATTAAGCAGCATCAGATGTCTTGGTTTGTTGCAAAAAGCACCACATACGCTGATGGTACTGTAAAGGTAAACGATGCTCTTCGTGAGGATGACTACAGTATGCGTGATCAGATCCAGAAGGGTCTTGAATACTCAATGAATCATACTGATCCGAATCTTGTCGGCAAGCTTGCTATCGACGTATATCTCGTTGGTGCAAAGAATCCGCATAAGGGCCCCGATAAGCTTGAGGATTGTTCAGTTGAGTTCCTGTTTATGTTACATACCCGCGATGGACTTTATACTGTTAAGACAATGAAGTATGTAAGCATAGGCAAGCCCACAACTATTATGGTTGATATTTCAGCACTTATGGAAGAAGAAGGTCTTGGTGCTGATGAGATCACAAGAGTTCATATTGCAGCACAGAACTATGCAAACACATATCAGGCTGAAAGCGGAAAAACAGGCGCTTGCGGTGTAACTGATGTTGAGATGTATACTTCTGCTGTTTATATCCCAGGCGACGCTCCTGCAGGTACTGTTGCAGTAGTTGAAGGCTTTATTCAGGAAGATTACGACAAGCTTGTTGAGCTTTGGCCGCAGATTATGGGTAAGCTTGATTCAGCTGATTATGCAACATATGAAGAGTTCCTACTCCTTGATGAGTTTGTAACTACTTATATCAATACAAGCCAGGCAACAAAGGATAAGTTCTGCGAAGAATTCTCATTCACAGAGGATATGTATGCAGAGTATATGTATCTCTGGCTCGACTTTGATCTTTCAAGATTTAACTCACCTGCAACCGGTGATATGTCACTTCCGGTAATGGCTGTGGCTATGGCAGTTGTATCAGGTTATATTGCAGTTAAAACTAAGAAAAGATCTGCGTAATAGTTTTCAATGAAAAGTGCTCCGTGAATTATTCACGGAGCGCTTTTGCTTACAAATTCTTGCGTGTTGATTTTTATCAACCAGACTCAAAATAACATTTTTTCCAGTTCTGTGTAATAAGTAAGAAGTAACTTTTTAGTCTTGATCTCAG
>JAFPAK010000224.1 GCA_017390825.1 Clostridia bacterium | reverse complement strand
GTCTATTTCTGTCTTATTATCATATTTACCACAGGGGCATTTGCCTGTTTCATCATAACCATGTGTATGGTCAATTTCCACAAGACCTTCGACAATGGGAAGTGCTTTAAGATCTGCAATAGACGGTTTATATCCTTTTATAATAAATGTCTCACCGCAACCGCAAAGAATACACTCTTTTCTGGAGCTGTCAAGGGAGTTCACTTCTTCATGGGGATAATTTTCAGCATGTGTATGATTGTCGCACATATGATATTCCTTGTCACGGAAAGAAACGAACGTTCCGTATCTGTCTGCTACATATAGAAAACAGTTATCTCCATAAGTCTGCATATACCCATTTTGGGAAAGTTCATAGGAATATGTAGAATCACCATACTTATACATAGTAAGTGTTATTCCACCATCGACTTCTTCACTGAATCTGTAATAATAATCATCCGGATTCTCAACAACATCAGAAACAAGATCAGAAATCTGTCTGTCCGCATTCGCCGAATAAACATAATCAAATCCGCTAAGTTGCTGCATTTTACCTTCATCAGTATAAGTCGTTCTCTGACAGTCAACCATATTCGAAAATGGAATAATCGCATCAAAAATACTGTATGTTACAGTCTCATTCTGTTGCGCATTTGTTCCTGTTGCAAATGACGCTGTCGGGAATATTCCAATCAACATAGCAATTGTCAAAAGCACACCTAATGTTCTTTTCATTTTTAATACCATTCCTTTCAATACTTCCAATACATCATTTAAGGAAGCTATATAAATTCATTGTGTTTTCGGTTTTTCTCATTATGACATACGCTGTAGAGCATTTCGCCGGGTGGCTTACCGCGCACGCTTTCGATAAATTCATATTCCCGGAATTCAGCATAAGCGCAATAAAAGCAATCATGCTCACAGCTTGCACAGCAAGGCACGGAATCCTTTTCCCATAAAGGACAGCTATCCAGTTCTGATACAACAAGGTATCCGTCACTGGTATATTTTGTAGTTTTCACTTTTACACCTCCGTTACGCATATATATAAAATTATACCAAAAAAACTCCCCGAAATGGGGAGTTTGGCATAGCCTGCAGTTTTTGGCACAGATTGCAGTTTAATTGTTTTCTACCACAAATCTTTCTAAAACGGCAGATATTTCTGCCCTTGTTATATTGTCCTTCGGATGAAGTGTCTGCTCGGTTTTTCCTTTCATAAGATTGCTGCCTACAGCATACTGCACAGCGATTCTGGCATAATCCGAAACATCGTTTGCATCATCATAAAACGAAATGTCCGTATGTTGATAATCCGCTACTGCATAGCCTTTGAAAACGGCATATCTGTATACAATTGCCGCAATCTGTTCACGGGTAATATTGTCATTCGGTGCAAACTTAGTTTCTGTTACACCATTTACAAGCCCAACTTGTTTTGCCCAGGAAATTGCATCAGCAAAACCCGAATCTGCGGCAACATCTTCAAAAGAAACCGCAGCATCAGCAATAGGCTTCCCTTCCAGTCTGTAAAGTGCCTCTACAAGCACGGCTCTTGTAAGCTTATCCTGCGGTGAAAATTCAGCCTTTGAAGTGCCGTCAATCAAATGTTTGTCCACGCAGAAATTTACATTTCCAAAAAACCAGTCTTCGCTTTTTACATCACGGAATATCTGTCCCGCTGCCGCATATTCACGGGCGGTTTTCATATTCAGTCTGCCATAGCCATTTTGATTATCGAAGCCGACTTCACCCAAATCATCCGCCGTTGCACAAAGAATTTGCCCTGCACGCACAGCCGTGAGATAAGGATATTCGCTCATCAGTTTTGCAACCGCGCCGGATGCCCAGGCGGCACTGTAGCTTGTTCCGCTGACAACCATGCGATTGCCTTTCATAGACGAAACGTGTACCTTTTCACCCGGTGTTAATATGTCTACACCGCTATGGGCGTTAGAATCTTCCCATACGGCATTTTTTTCTTCATTTAGTCCGCCGATGCACAAAACATTCTCAAAAGCACCGGGATAATATGCGGTGTCGTCGCCATCATTGCCTGCAGACGAAACCACAAGCGTACCTTTTTCGCCGACATACTCTATCGCATCAAAAAGCGCAGGTGTATAGGTTTTTACACCGGAGCTGATATTGATAATATCGCAATCATAAATATCCTTTGCATCTCGAATCATCTGCGCAAGAAGCGCAGCATCGCCTTTTGTCACGGCATCGTCTTCCCGAACATAATAGACCATCGGCACCAGAACCGCATCTTCGCAGATGCCTGCAAGATACGCTTTCGGCGAGCCGACAATTATCGAGGCAATGCTCGTTCCGTGACCGACTGTATCTTCTGTTGAGCCGTTTTCCACAATATAGTTTTTGCCCTCGGCAATTTTGTCTTCTGAAATTGAGACAGAGGATATGCCTGTATCAATAATGGCGATTCTTACTGCGTCCTCTGCAAAAGCTGTTGTTGTGAAAGTAAAAAATATAAGTATTGTTACAAGTAATTTTTTCATAAATCACCTTATGGTCTAAAACGGCAGACCGGAGTCTGCCGTTTTAGTTTTAGTTCATTAGCCTTTTACAATTGTGATGGTCTGTACTTGCTTACCGTTCGCATAAATTGCTACGGTTTGTGTATCACTGAACTTCGAACCATCAACTGTAATTGTGTTTCCGGAAGCAGTTACTGCACTGTTATTTGTTGTGTATGTAACACCAACTGCACCGTTTACACCGTAAGTTGTAAGGTTAAAGCTCATCTTGTTGTTTCCGTAAACCGTAATCTTCGGAATGGATGTAGCCGTATAACCGGTCCATGTACCCATACTTCCCATTCTGTCATTCTTATTCGAGTTCTGCATGATAATCTTTCTGGCACCTGTAACATCTACAGCTTCTACTCTCCAGTTCAGAGTGTTACTGTAAGAGCCACCAGTTATCCACCAAGATACTTCCGCCGGATATATACCATAGGATGGCGGTGTGTAGTATCTTGAGTCTTCACTTTTTGCAAGGTCGCTATCAGACTGCATCGTTGTGGTGTTATTACTCCAGTGAACTGTCACTTCAATTCCCTTACCGCAAAGAGCACTCGTCCAGTAGAACGGTTCTACTTCATAGTAGCTTGTTTGTGCACTGTAAGCATTACGTACAAAGTGAACTGTGATTGTAACAGCACTTGTATAGTTCATCGTAAAGCTCTTAGAAGCATTCTTATCATAGCGCACACCGTTTATTGTGTAGCCATCATAGGTGTAACCATCAGCAGCTTCAGGAACTATCGTATAGGTCTGATCATATACAAGCTGTCCGCTTGCGCCGACGCCGCTGATAGATGCATAGTTCGTGCCGTCGCCTTCCAGCTTAAACGCCTGATCCACACTTGTGGTAAACTTATAGCTGTTTGCGGAATATGTTGCCGTGATGGTTGTCGGGCCTGTGATTTCGTCAAAGGTCTTATCCCAGCCGGTGAAGGTGTAACCCGTTCTCGACGGATTTGCCGGTGCTGTTGCCCCATCAAAGTGGTTGATTGTATCGCTCTTGAGCACAGTGCCGTCATAATCAACAAACTTTACTTCGTAGCTGTTTAAGTTCCACTGTGCATACAGGTTGATAACACCACCGTCTGCATCTGTAAGGTTTTTGATTTCTGCACCATTGCTGTAAGCCGTACCCTTACCGTTCGGGTCTGTATTCCAGCCGGTGAAGGTATAGCCTGTGTAAGCAAATGCATTTGCATTCAAAGCAGCTGCCTGATCATAGGTGAAGGACTGCGATGTGTAGGTCGATGTATTGTTGTTTGCATAGAAGTTTACAGTATACGTAATCGGTGTCCAGTTTGCACGATAATACAGACCGCCTACATTGCTACCCTTTTCAAGCGTTACAAGCTTTTGCGGTTCACTGCCGTTTGCACCTGTCCAACCGGCAAAGATATAACCCTTCTTGGTCGGCTGCTGCAGAATGAAGCTTTCGGTTTCAACCGTGTAGGATGTATCTGCATCTGTGATTGTACCGCCGTTAAGTTCGTATGTAATCGTGAATGTATTAAGACTCCATCTTGCATAAACCGTGCGGTTGGATGCATGATCCGTAACAGTTTCTTCTGTTACCTCAACGCCGCCTTCTAAAGGTTCAGTAAACCAACCAACAAAACTGTACCCTCTTCTGTACGGGGACGGGAATTTGCCGTACGGCTGGCCGTATACGACATCCTTAGATACGAAGTCGGTCATACCGCCCTGACGGTCAAATGTGAGCTTGTATGTGTTTGCTTCCCAAGCTGCCTTAAGCTCGATTCCGCCCGTTACCGGCGTTTCAAAGCTATATTCTTCACCGTTTACTGTCCAGTAAAGGAATGTATAACCCACCTTGCTCGGGTCAGCAGGCTTCGTTGCAAGAGAATTGTAAGCAACGCTCTGCGCCTTCACTTCGTTGCCGCCGTCAGAATTAAAGGTTACTTCGTAATAGTTTATGGTAAAGTGCGGATACAATATCTGATTCTCAGTAATTTCCACCACTGTATCTTCTTCAATCTTGTTACCTGCACCGTTTTCAAGCGTGAACCAACCCTTGAAGGTATAACCAGTACGCTCAAGCTGCGGAAGTGTGCCGTATGTGCCACCGTAAACAACCTCACTTGTTTCCTCCGTTGTGCTGAAGGCTACATCGTACGTGTTGCGACGGTAGAAAATCTCAATCTCGGTATCGCCAAGGTTAGAAATCTTCTTCTGCTCAAAGCTTTCCGCGGTAAAGCCCGGATAGCTGTAAGCCTGTGCCAAGGTCATAGAATCTGTTACACCCGTGAGCACCTGCGTATCTGCAAGCGCATAGGTTTCGCCGCTGACATCATACTGATAGTGATATACAGTATATTCTGTCGACTTACTCGGCTCCCAGATTGCATAAAGCGAAACAACCGCATCCTGCTCGCTTGCAAGATTGTGTACAGTTGCTCCATCTGCGTAAACCGTGTCACTGTTTTCAAGCGTCCAGCCTGCAAAGTCATAACCCTTCCAGGTAAATTCGTTAGCGTTAAGCGTTGCATCAACATCGTAAGTGAATGTCTGTGCTTCCATTTTGCCGACACCGCCGTTTGCGTTAAACACAACCTCATATGTATTCGGTGTCCAGTTTGCCAAAATCGATGTTCCGCCAACAGGTACTGTTTCCTCTGTAAAGTTCCAACTTTCAAAGGTGTAGCCTGTACGTTCGGGGATTTCGTCAGTTTCCTCAATTGTTGCACCATATCTCTGGTTTGTCGTTGCAACAGTATTACCGTCATTGTCAAGCCACTTAATATCGTAGTAATTTCTGTCGTAGTATACATCCACAACTGTTGACTCGTCACCGGCAATATTGGTCTGCTCAAATTCCTTTGCAGTAAAGCCCGGATAGTTGTGCGCAACAACATTTGTGTCTGTATCTGTTACGCCTGTATGGTCGTCGGTTTCAACCAGTGTATATTCATCATTTTCAGCATTCTGCTGCCAATGTTTAGAAATGTACTTTGTGCTTGTACCTGCCTGCCATACTGCGTAGAGTGTAACTATGTCATCTTGAACATCAGCAAGGTTGTGAATGATACCACCGTCAGAATATTTAACCTCACCGTCTTCAGCTTCTGCCCAGCCTACAAATACATATCCGTCATGGCTGAATGAATTTGCGTTAAGCTCATCATCAACATCATATGTAAATGTCTGTGCTTCCATTTCGCCGATACCGCCGTTTGCATCAAACACAACGGTGTAAGTAATCGGAGTCCATGTTGCTGAAACAGACATTCCGTCAATAGGAACTATTGTTTCAACAATATTCCAACTTTCAAAGATGTAACCTGTGCGTTCAGGGGTTTGAGATATTTGAACAACACTTGAACCGTATTTCTGACTTGTTGTATCAACAAGCTCACCATTGTAGCCGAGCCACTTAATGTCATATTTATTTCTGTCGTAATATACATTAACAACAGTTGTTCCGTCACCGGAAATGTTTGTCTGTTCAAAGCTCTTTGAAGTGAAACCTGCATATGCATGTGCAATTACATTGGTCTGGGTATCTGTAACACCGTTGTGTTCTTCGGTTTCATACATTGTATACCCATCATCTTCTGCATTCTGCTGCCAATGCTGAGAAATGTACTTAATACCCGAACCTGCCTGCCATACTGCATAGAGTGTAACCACTTCATTCTCTTTGTTTGCAAGATTTGTTACCTTGTAACCATCGGTATATTTTACACTTCCTTCAGGTGTTTCGCTCCAACCGAGGAATACATAACTGGAACGCTCTATGGTGTTCAAATTGAGTGCTACTGTTGTGTCATAGGTGATTGTCTGTTCACCTGCAACAGTATCCTCATCATAGTTTGTTTTAAACTGTACCTGATAGGTAATCGGACTCCATTTAGCAGAAACGGATGTTCCGCCAACAGGTACCGTAGTATCAGGAACTGCCCAACCCGCGAAGGTATAACCCGTGCGCTGAGGTTTTTCCGTTTCAGGTTCAACGATTTCAGATTCAAACCTCTGACTTGTTGTTGTAACAATTTCACCGTTATAACCAAGCCAATGAATATCGTAATTGTTTCTTGTATAGTACACATTCACTTCTGTTGTACCGTCACCCGAAATCGCTTCCTGTGTGATGGCATCCGCTGTGAAACCGGAATAAGTATGGGCAATGACATTGGTCATACTTTCTGTTACGCCGCTGTGTTCATTTGTTTCTTCCAAAGTATATTTATCGTCATTCACATTCTGTAACCAGTGCTTCGAAATATACTTCGTGCCGGAAGCCGGCGACCACTTCGCATACAGCGAAACTGCATCCCCCTGCACCTCAGAGAGATTAAGTACGCTTTCGCTGTCGGTATATACAACCTCACCGTCAGCTGCAGTTGCCCAACCGATAAAGTCGTAACCCGGGCGAACAATTGTGTTGACTGCTAATGCAGTGTTCTGATCATATGTGATTTCCTGCTCGCCTTCAACCTTATTTTCGCCAAAGTTGGAATTAAACTGCACCTTGTAGGTAATCGGTGTCCAATTCGAAGAAATTTCCACATCGTGGTCAGGCATTGTGTGCTCTGCAAGTGCCCAACCTGCAAAGATGTATCCTGTACGCGCCGGCACGGTCTGCGTTTGCGCAATCTCCGCTTCATAGAGAACGGAAGTTATATCTACCGCGTTGCCGTCAGCGTCCTTCCAGATTACATTGTAAGCATTTCTGGTGTAATATACCTGAACAACCGTGCTGCCGTCGC
>JAFPAK010000223.1 GCA_017390825.1 Clostridia bacterium | reverse complement strand
TCAAGAGGGTAAACACCGCCCCTGAACAAAACGCCGTTATCCTTTGAAAAACTTCCGTTATAGCTATTAAGATTTCTTATGAGTTCTGTCATACTTTCGATTGCACGTTGCGTATCAGGGCACATAAAGCAACAAGCAAATACGCCGTTGTCAATTCGAGAAGCAAAATCGTTATCTTTAAGTATCCCTGTCATAGTGGCCGCCGCATAGCGTTGCAATTCTTCAGATTCGGGCAAGCCGAAATAGGTTTCTATTTTCTCAATATCAATTGCAATATATGCCACATAATATAATGAGCGCACCGCACTCGAAATATGATGAGAATAACATTCCTCAAAATAACTCAAATTGCCGATACCGGTAAGTGCGTCGGTCATTTTGGTTTGATTCTGCGCGTGATTACGGTGGCGTTTCACAATAATATAAACGAACATAGTAATCAAAGCAAGAACTAAAACACTGATGGCAATTATAAGCCACGGAATGATTTTGGCAGACTGTGCTTTATCTTCAAGCTGCATAGCAGCAGACATCCACACGGTTTTATCGGCACTTTGAACCGCCGTCTCTACGGCTGCCGCCATGTCAGGATTCATTATTTTGGTAAAGCCGATACAAACCGTTTGTTTTTTACCGTCTTTATCATAAGAAAACAGTTCTATTTCTTTAGAAAGAGAAATATCTCCTTTATGGTGTGCAGAGGCAATTTCCACCTGAAAATTTTCACAAAGTTCTTTTTGTCTGTCTTTGCTGTCGGCAGAAACATAAGAAAAGTCTATCCCTGTCTGCTCGCTTATTTGCTCATATATCTTTGGCAAGATACCTTCATAACACTCGGTTTTTTCGTTATAAAATTCCAAAGGATACATATCAGGGTTGCCGGCTATATAAACTGTATCTGCCGCCGTCGGTTCCCTTGTAGACATTACCTCAGCAGAAACGGGAATACAGACAAAAAGAACACTTAACAAGAAAATTACCGAAACAATCAGCCTTTTCATACTGCGATTCCTTCTTCGGAGTTGTATTCTGCTATCAAGTCTTCGGTTTTGACTGTCTCGGCAGCCAATTTATCATCTATATCGGAAAGTACGGAAACAATTTCTTTTCTGACGTTTTCAATTTTTTCACGATATGTATTCAATTTGTCCGTCTCGGCTTCCTTGAGAGCGAGAAGTTCATCCTGAGCCTCTTTATATTCGCCATCCGCTTTTGCTTTCAACTCGGTTGCATATTGCTGTGCATCAAAAAGCGCTTGAGCAATATCGGCATTTGCTTGTTTATATTTGTTGATCTCTTCATTAAGCGCAGCAATTTGTGCTGTCAATTCATTTCTTTCCTTGGTATGCTCTGCGGTGATCAGGTCGATTTTACCATTAAATTCATCATTTACTCTCGCAATATAATCACATACTTCTGTTTTAGAAAAGCCGAAAAGCGAGGTTCTAAGTAACTTCTTTTGCATAACTGTTTACTCCTTATTTTACATTGATTTTTTTGCGTTCAATTCTGCCCCAATTCAGTTTTTTCTTTTTATAACCGAAAAAGGCGGTTGCTCGGACAAATGCCATAATAAATCGCAAAAAAGTAATCTCAAAAAAGCATAACAAAACCGCTTTCAGGGCATCCATTGCCGATATTTTAAGGTCTATTGTCTGTGTTCTTGCAAAAAATGCGGTTAGGGTTAAAATACAACCAAACACAGCATAAATTGCAAAAAACAAAATCATAAACGGCACATTGATCAAATCAAATATAAATGCAAGCACCATTGTCAGTATGCCGAAGATCTCAATAAATGGGGACAACAACTCATAGAGAAGAAAATAAAAAAACGAAACAAAACTAACGGCTCCAAATTTAGCATTAAACAGCATAACTTTGTGCTTCCACATGCTTTGGAACAACCCCAAATGCCAACGTTTTCTTTGTTTGCAAAGGTCTTTAAGTCTTTCGGGCGCCTGGGACCAGCAAATCGCATCAGTAGCATATTTCACACAATACGGAATTTCGTTCAAGGTGCAGTACTCGTGTAGCTTTACAACAAGCTCCATATCCTCGCCCATTGTAGAATGATCATATCCGCCTGCAGCAATGACAATGTCTTTCTTAAAGAGACCAAAAGCACCAGAAATAATAAGAGAACCGTTGAATTTATCAAACAAAATACGTGACGCAAGAAACGAGCGGTCATACTCAAGCACCTGCATGCAGGCAAGGATATTGCTCGGCAACTTATAATTCAAAACCTTTCCGTGGTCAAGCGTAACGCTATTAGCGGGTCTGACTACTCCACCAACAGCCACGATGTTTTCTTGTTCTAAAATAGGACGAGAAATTTTACTGAGAGAATCATACTGCAAAACGGAATCGGCATCCATACAAATAAAATAAGGAAACTTACAAGCGTTGATCCCCATATTCAGCGAATCGGCTTTTCCGCCGTTTTTCTTTCTGATGAGTGTGAGCGGCACCTTTTCGCTAACAGATTCATAAACAAATTCTTCTGTTTGACAGTTTATTTTTCTATGAATAGGGCGACGAATAGATTTCATATCAAACGCTTCAATAAGTTTCTGCGAAGTGCTGTCTTTTGAGCCGTCGTCCACAACCACGATTTCATAAAGCTTATATTCCAAAGCAAGTAAGGATTTAACCGTTTCCACTACGGTTACTTCTTCATTATATGCCGGAACAATAATGCTGATGGGCACATAATAATTTTGAAGCAGTGTGTTTTTCATTTTTTCTTGATGTCTTTTTTTGTAAAGTTCGGAAGAACCAACGACTACCGCCAAAAAAAGAAACGAGGAATAACCAATAAGATAAATAACAAAAAATATATTTATATAATCCAGTATGGTTTTTACAATCATAAAAGCGTTGTCACTTATCATACGGTTACCGCCTCCTTCTCCTTCAGTTTTTTGCGGTCAAAGCGATAGCGGAGCATTTCAGAGGCATATCGGTCGCCTCCTTCGAAAACATCAATCATTTCCTCGTATTTCACACCCAGGCGTTCAAGACTATCCGAAGCGTTATAGCGCACATACCAATTCCTGTCGCAAAGCAAATCTTTAAGAATTTCTTCTGTCTTTACAGATGGATAATTCCCAAGTGCAGTTGCCGCAATTGCTTTATATTCCCATATAGGTGAATGATCGGTGGCAAAGCCGTATAAACAATCAAGTGCAGGTTCGTAATGGTATTTTGCAAAATATCGAATGGCGCTGAAAC
>JAFPAK010000024.1 GCA_017390825.1 Clostridia bacterium | reverse complement strand
TGCAAGCGGTATTTGCTTTATGTGCTTGTATATCAATAATAGCAGTAGCACTCATCTGCATTTTTATACTTGCAAACGGCGTGCCTGCAATAAGCGAGATAGGAGTATTCAATTTTATCTTCGGTAAGAATTGGAAGCCGTCTCAAGGTATATACGGTATATTCCCTATGATAGTAGGCAGCTTATATGTAACAGCAGGAGCTGCCATCATAGGAGTGCCTATAGGTATTATGTGTGCAGTATTTATGTCTAAATTCTGTCCAAAACCTTTGTATCGCATTTTAAAGCCATGTATTGAACTTCTCGCAGGTATTCCTTCAATAGTTTACGGATTTTTTGGACTTATGGTTATTGTGCCGATAATGCAGGATATTTTCGGCGGTAACGGAAAAGGAGTGCTTACTGCTTCAATACTTCTTGGAATAATGATACTGCCAACCGTTATTAATGTGGCAGAATCTTCAATAAGCGCTGTGCCGGATAGCTACTACGAGGGCTCTCTGGCACTTGGTGCTACACATGAACGAAGTGTTATGAAAGCACAATTACCAGCCGCAAAATCGGGTATTTTTGCCGGAGTAGTACTTGGAATCGGCAGAGCTATCGGAGAAACTATGGCAGTAGTCATGGTTGCAGGTAACTCGACTGTAATACCAAACTCAATTACCTCCGGTGTACGAACTCTCACATCGAACATAGTACTCGAAATGGGTTATGCTACTGATCTTCACCGTGGGGCACTTATTGGTACTGCGGTGGTGCTGTTTGTATTTATACTCATAATTAACCTATCATTTTCTGCATTAAAAAACAGTAAGAAGGCAGGGTGACAATGTGAAGCAGATAAATAAACGCACCATTTCTGACAGAATAGACGAATACAAGAAAAGCCCATCCTCATTTATCACAATGATAATTGTTATTCTGAGCGCAATTATTACAATAGGTGCACTTGTATCTCTAATCGGATATATTCTTATCACGGGCATCCCCCACCTAACACCCGAACTATTCAGCTTTCAATACAATTCCGAGAATGTATCAATGATGCCTGCTATCATAAACACAGTAATTATGATAGTTCTTACGCTTATACTATCTGTACCGATAGGAATTCTTTCCGCTGTATATCTTGTGGAATACGCAAAACGCGGTAACAAGCTCGTTAAAGTAGTTCGAATCACAACTGAAACGCTTCAGGGCATTCCGTCAATAGTATTTGGTCTGTTTGGTTTTATATTCTTTGTAATAACACTTAAATGGCAGTATTCTCTGCTTGCGGGTGCTCTGACACTTGCAATAATGGTACTACCGGTAATAATCAGAACAACTGAAGAAGCTCTGCTTGCAGTTCCCGACTCATACCGTGAAGGCAGCTTCGGGCTGGGAGCCGGTAAGCTTCGTACTGTATTTAAGATCGTGTTGCCGAGCGCAGTTCCCGGTATATTAGCAGGTGTTATTTTAGCAATTGGAAGAATTGTAGGCGAAAGTGCTGCGCTGATATTCACATCCGGCACCGCTGCAAAGGTACCTACAAGCCTTTTTGATTCGGCAAGAACACTGTCTGTCCATATGTATGCGTTGCTAAGTGAGGGACTATATACCAACCAAGCTCATGCAACCGCAGTTGTGCTGTTGGTGGTTGTCATCGGAATAAATGCGCTTTCGAATTTCGTTGCATCACGGTTTAGTAAGAAACGAGGATAACACATATGAAATTTTCAATAAAAAATCTTGATCTGTATTACGGCACATTTCATGCGCTTAAAGATGTAAATCTTGATATCCCCGAAAATCAGATCACTGCCTTTATCGGTCCGTCAGGCTGTGGTAAATCTACTTTACTTAAATCCTTAAACCGTATGAATGACCTAGTAGAGGGATGTAAAATAACGGGTAAGGTTCTGCTTGACCACAGAAACATATACGAAGGTATGAATGTAAACGAACTGCGTAAAAGAGTAGGTATGGTTTTTCAAAAGCCGAACCCCTTTCCTATGAGCATTTACGACAATATAGCATACGGTCCAAGAACCCATGGAGTGCGTTCCAAAGCAGCTCTTGATGAGATAGTAGAAAAGTCGCTTAAGGATGCGGCTATTTGGGATGAGGTCAAAGACAGATTGAAGAAATCGGCACTCGGACTTTCAGGTGGCCAACAGCAGCGGCTTTGCATTGCAAGAGCTCTTGCTGTTGAGCCGGAGGTTCTGTTGATGGACGAGCCAACCAGCGCACTAGACCCGATTTCAACTTCTAAGATAGAAGAACTTGCAATTACGCTAAAAGAGAAGTATACTATAATTATAGTAACCCACAATATGCAGCAAGCAGTCCGCATTTCCGATAAAACTGCATTCTTTCTGCTTGGAGAAGTAGTGGAGTTTAACGATACTGCAACGCTCTTCTCAACGCCTAATGAAAAACGCACTGAGGATTATATTACAGGGAGGTTTGGTTAATGCGTACTATGTTCGACGAGCAATTGGAGTTACTAAACCAAGAGCTTATAAAAATGGGTGCACTTTGCGAGGTTTCTATCTCCTGCGCTATAAAATCACTGCTTGAAAATGACGAAAAAATGCGTCAAAAAGCAATTGATACAGACGAACAGATAGACCGTGCAGAGCGTGATATAGAAGCTATTTGCATGCGTCTTTTGTTGCAGCAGCAGCCCGTGGCAAAGGATCTGCGTACTATTTCATCGGCTTTGAAGATGATTTCCGATATGGAGCGTATCGGCGATCAATCATCAGATATTGCGGAGATCACTCGCCATATCACTGATTATGATAAAAGCTGCATGGAGGATATCAAAAAGATGTCCGAATCGGTTATCAGAATGCTAACAATGAGCATTGATTCCTTTGTCAAAAAGGATGTTGAGCTTGCCAACCTCGTATTTGATTCCGACGACGAGGTAGATGCATACTTCAACAAAACAAGAACCGATATCATCGCCCGTATTGCATCCGACTCTGACCATGGCGGATATTATCTTGATATGCTGATGATCGCAAAATACCTTGAACGTATCGGAGACCACTCGACCAATATCGCCGGCTGGGTGAAGTATTCTATCACAGGCCGACATTAGAATACGGAGAAAAAACTATGATCTATTTACTTGAAGATGACGAGAGCATAAGAAACTTTGTTATCTATGCTTTGAAAAATTCAGGCTTCTCTGCTTGCGGATTTGACACAGCCGCCGCCTTTTATAAGGCGGTAGACGAGGAGATCCCTGAGCTTGCTCTACTTGATATCATGCTGCCCGATGAAGACGGTCTTTCAGTGCTTTCAAGGCTTCGCACAAAGACTGAAACAAAGTCTTTGCCTATAATTATGCTCACTGCTAAAGGCACAGAGTATGACAGAGTTATTGGTCTTGACAGTGGTGCAGATGACTATATAAGCAAGCCATTTGGTACAATGGAGCTGATCTCACGGATCAAAGCGTTGCTTAGAAGGACAGGCAGTACTGACAAAAAGACCGAGTACACCGCAGGCGGTCTGTATGTATGTCCTCAAAAGCATATTGTTAAGGCAAACGGCAAAAATGTTACTCTAACCTTCAAGGAATTTGAAATTTTGTGTATGCTTATGAAAAGTCCCGGTACTGTTTTTACAAGAGATCAGATACTTACAAGCGTTTGGGGTTATGACTACCTTGGCGAAAGCAGAACGGTTGATGTCCACATTCGAACATTGCGTTCAAAATTAGGCGAAGCAGCCTCTGTAATTGAAACAGTCCGCGGAATTGGATATAAAATATCGGAATAAGGGACGGACAAATGAAAAAGAAGATACTTTCAGGAATTATAATTTGTACATTTATTTCTGTAATTTGTGCATTTATACTGATAACCGGTGTTTTGCATGATTACACCACAAACATATTTACTGCTGAACTTAAAAATGAAGCAATATATGTTGCAGGCGGACTTGAAACAAGCGGAAGCGATTATTTTGATAATATTAAAAGCTTTTCAAGTCGTATAACATGGATCGCCGAGGACGGTACAGTGCTTTTTGACAGCCGTGCAGAAGAACCGCTTGAAAATCACGCAGACCGTGAAGAATTCATTGAAGCAAAGAGTGACGGTGAGGGTTATGCCAACCGTACATCAAATACATTTTACAAAGAAACCACCTATTATGCAATGCTGCTTGATGATGGTTCTGTATTACGAGTTTCCGGTGAACAAAGCTCAATATTCACGTTGTTTATGGGCATACTTACGCCGGTAATTGCAATACTTTTCTTTGCGCTTATACTTGCTACGGTGCTATCAACCTTAATATCACGCAGGATCGTTAAACCGATAAACGAGATTGATTTAGACTCCCCGGATATCTCAAGCTCTTATGATGAGCTTGCACCTTTTATTCGCAAGATACAAAAGCAAAATAAGAAAATCAAAGCGCAGATGCATGAGATAGGAAGACGGCAAGAAGAGTTCAGCATTATCACTGAAAATATGGCTGAAGGCTTTTTGGTGCTTGATTCCCACGCTGATATACTTTCCTGCAACAACGCAGCAAAGAAAATACTCGATATCGACAGCGATGTGATCAACAGCAACGTCCTATCTGTAAACAGAAGCGATGCCTTCAGAAACGCTGTATCAGAAGCTCTGGGCGGCAACAGTTGTGAATTTGTAACGGAGATAAACCAACGCATCTATCGCATAATCGCAAATCCTGTACGCATCGAGCAAAAGCTGACCGGCGTTATCATTATCATTATCGACACTACCGAATATGAGTTGCGCGAAAAAATGCGCCGCGAATTTACATCAAACGTATCTCATGAGTTGAAAACACCGCTGACGACTATCTACGGTGTTTCGGATATGCTTGCAGGCGGTATAGTAAAACTAGAGGATGTGCCTTCATTTGCAAATAATATCAAGGATGAATCAGGCAGAATGATAACTCTTATAGACGATATCATCAAGCTCTCCCAGCTTGATGAGGGTAATATCCCGATCGAAAAAGAGCAGATAGATCTGTACGACCTCACCGAGGTAGTACTTGAACGATTAAAGCCGAAAGCGCATGAGAAAAATGTCGCCTTGGAGCTTAAGGGTGAAAGTGTAAATATCATCGGCATCAGACCTGTAATTGACGAAATGATATATAATCTTTGTGATAACGCTATCAAGTACAACAAGGATAACGGCAAGGTTACCGTAAAGATATCAAAATGTGATTCACACGCAGTTATTACTGTTAAGGACACAGGTATCGGCATACCGAAGGAGCACCAACAAAGAGTGTTTGAACGTTTCTACCGTGTCGATAAAAGCCATTCAAGAAAGATCGGAGGCACTGGTCTCGGGCTTTCAATTGTAAAACACGCTGTTGCTTTTCACGGCGGTACAGTCACGCTGAAAAGTACTGAGGGCAAGGGTACAACAATAACTGTAGTAATATAAAAATCGGTGTCTTATGACACCGATTCAGTCTGTCGAAAAAGTCCAGTTTGTACCGGGCTTTTTCGACAGACTGTAACGCCTTGTGTTTTACAAGGCGTTATTTAATTTAATCCCTTTTCTCAATTACTCTGCGTTTTTTATCATTATAATACACTTCGTTTATTACTTCGCCGTTTTCAAAACTGATGAGATTTTTAACTGTTATTTCCGCTATGGCTTGCATAGCCTCTTTTGTAAAAAAACCTTGATGTGAAGTCATCACCACATTCGGAAAAGACAATAGACGCTGCAATTCATCGTCCTCGACTATCTCATTAGAAAAATCCTCAAAGAAGTACTCGCTCTCCTCCTCGTAAACATCAAGACCTGCACCACCTATTTTTTTAGCCTTTAATCCCTCAATAAGTGCAGAGGAATCAATCAGCTTACCTCTTGATGTGTTTACTATCAACACGCCATCCTGCATTTTTTCGATGTTATCTGCACATATAATATGTTTTGTATCGGGGGTAAGCGGACAATGCAGAGATATGATATTTGAACGCGAGAACAGTTCTTCAAGCGGAACATATTCAATACTTTCATCATTAGACGGATACGGATCATATGCTATCACATTCATATTAAAGCCATGGCAGATATTCATAAATATCCTACCGATCTGTCCGGTACCAATGATGCCGGCGGTCTTGCCGGACAAATCAAAACCGAGTAGGCCATTGATATTAAAATTGTTATCCTTTGTTCTTATATATGCCTTGTGGGTTTTTCGGTTGACAGTCAGCAGCAGTGCCATTGCGTGCTCAGCAACTGCTGCGGGTGAGTAAGACGGCACACGCACAACGGATATTCTGTCCTTTGCCGCTTCAAAATCAACATTATTATAGCCTGAGCAGCGCAGCGCTATAAGCTTTACACCAATTGAGCACAAAATATCTATGGTTGCTTTATCAACGGTATCATTAACAAACACGCATACCGCATCATAGCCTTTTGCAAGCACCGCTGTATCCTCACACAGCTTATTTTCATAGTATTTTACCTTGATGTTATATTGTTCGCATAACGGTGAAAACCAAATTTTATCGTACGGCTTTGTATCAAAAAAAGCCACCTTCATTTTAAGCACTTCCCTTCCTAATGTTATTATGTTCGTTCGTTGCCGTAAAAATCAAAAAAATTCGTAAATTAATTGCGAGTAAAT